>NZ_NDIM01000024.1:0-10874 GCF_002241375.1 Vibrio sp. V19_P1S1T109
GGGAATATACTGTCACTCTCCCCAACTCACTTGAAACTTCAAGTAACGTGCAAAGGAAAATCTTATGTCATCACATCAATTCATTAAATCTCGCGCGGCGATTGCGTGGGGGCCAAATCAACCACTAAAAGTCGAGGAGGTTGACGTTATGTTGCCCCAAAAAGGCGAAGTGTTGGTGCGTATTATTGCGAGCGGCGTTTGTCATACCGATGCCTTTACGCTATCTGGTGAAGACCCTGAAGGGATTTTTCCGGTTATCCTCGGCCACGAAGGCGGCGGTATCGTTGAGAGGATTGGTGAAGGGGTAACCAGCGTCGAGGTAGGAGATCATGTCATTCCCTTGTACACCGCAGAGTGTGGTGAATGCAAATTCTGTAAATCAGGTAAAACTAACCTGTGCCAAGCAGTACGTGAAACGCAAGGAAAAGGATTAATGCCGGATGGCACTACACGTTTCTATAAAGACGGCCAACCCATTTTCCATTATATGGGTTGCTCCACCTTTTCTGAGTATACCGTGTTGCCAGAAATTTCCTTGGCTAAGGTCAATAAAGCGGCTCCATTAGAAGAGGTCTGCTTGCTCGGTTGTGGTGTCACAACGGGCATGGGCGCGGTGCTCAATACGGCCAAAGTTAAACAAGGTGATACTGTGGCCATCTTTGGCCTAGGCGGCATCGGGCTTTCCGCCATTATTGGCGCAAGAATGGCTGGTGCCAGCCGTATTATTGGCATTGATATCAATGAGAATAAGTTTGAGCTTGCTACTCAGCTTGGTGCAACGGACTGCCTGAACCCGAAAACTCTGACTAAACCAATCCAAGAAGTGATTATTGAGATGACTGATGGCGGTGTTGATTTTTCTTTTGAGTGCATCGGTAACGTCAATGTAATGCGCCAAGCGTTAGAATGCTGCCATAAAGGCTGGGGAGAATCGGTCATTATTGGTGTGGCTGGCGCGGGCCAAGAAATATCAACTCGCCCTTTCCAATTAGTGACGGGCCGAGTATGGCGTGGTAGTGCATTTGGCGGCGTAAAAGGCCGCTCGGAACTGCCACACATTGTCGAGCGCTATCTGGCAGGCGAATTTGGTTTGCAAGAGTTTATTACCCATACCATGGGTTTAGAGGATATAAACCAAGCCTTTGATTTAATGCATAAAGGCGAAAGTATTCGTTCTGTGATTCATTTTGACCAATAAGCCTTAATAGCCAGCCCTTTTTTCTTAAAGGGCTGGGTGGGGAAACTTGCTATGCACATTGAAAACATTAGCCAAGCCAAAGTATTTGAAGGCTGGCATAAACAGTACACGCACTCATCACAAGTACTAGGGTGCAGTATGCGTTTTGCTATTTATCTTCCACCTCAAGCGGCCTACCAATCGGTTCCGGTGTTGTATTGGTTATCCGGCTTAACATGCAGCGATGAAAACTTCATGCAAAAAGCTGGCGCATTTCAAAGCGCGGCTAAGCTCGGTATCGCGATTGTTGCCGCCGATACCAGCCCAAGAGGTGAAGGTGTTCCTGACGACCCGCAAGGAGCGTATGATTTTGGCCTTAGCGCAGGATTTTACCTCAACGCAACTCAAGCGCCTTGGGATAAGCACTACCAAATGTACAGCTACATTGTGCAAGAACTTCCAGCCTTAATAGAGCAACATTTTCCCGTAAACCAACAGCGAGCGATTGCAGGACACAGTATGGGTGGCCATGGTGCGTTAACCATCGGATTGAAAAACCCTCAACGCTATCGCTCGATTTCAGCCTTTAGCCCGATAAGCAACCCAATACACTGCCCTTGGGGGCAAAAAGCCTTTCGCCACTACCTTGGTAATAACCAGCAAGATTGGAAACAATACGATGCGGTTGAATTGCTCACCACTCACTCATCATCCTTACCCATTTTGGTTGACCAAGGAGAGGAAGACCCGTTTTTACACGAACAGCTTAAACCTGAACGCTTACTCGCCGCTGCACAAGCGAGCAATAGCCCACTCTCGTTAAGAATGCATAAAGGTTATGATCACAGTTATTTTTTCATTCAAAGTTTCATTGATGATCACTTAACATTTCACGCGCAACATCTGTACAAATAAGATTGAAAAAGCCCGCGATACACTCGCGGGCTTTTAATTCAGACTCGATAAATAACGTTAACGCTACAAGCTGTATGTGTAAGGCGCTTGCACCCCTAGCGGAATACCAAAAGCCCAGTAAGCGAGCAGGAACAGCGTCCAACCAATCAGCATCGCAATGGAGAAAGGCATCATCATTGAAGCCAAGGTGCCAATGCCCGTCGATTTTACATAACGTTGGCAATACACCACGACTAATGGGAAGAAGACCATCAGTGGAGAGATAATGTTAGAAACCGAATCGCCCACCCGGTAAGCCGCTTGCGATAGCTCAGGAGAAATCCCTACCGCCATCAGCATAGGTACCAGAATTGGACCAATCAATGCCCATTTTGCCGAGGCCGAACCTACCAGCAAATTAACGCTAGCCGTGAGTAAAATCATCCCCACAATCGTTGCTTGGCCGGGTAAGTCCATCGCTTTTAAGCCTTCAGCGCCATACAATGCCAACATAGTACCAATATTAGACTGACCAAACGCTGATAGGAACTGAGCACAGAAGAACGACATCACTATGTATGCGCCCATCGTAGCCATGGTGCCAGACATCGCTTTTATCACGTCATTACTGTTTTTAAAGGTGCCAGCCACTCGGCCATACACAATTCCCGGAATAATAAACAAGATAAAAATCAAAGGAACGATCGACTTCATCACTGGCGCAGAAAAGGCCGTTAGCTCACCATCAGGCGAACGCAGTGCTGAGTTTTCTGGGATCAAAGCCGCTACTAGTAATGCAATACCTACCACCATTGCCCAGCCAGCAAAACGAAATGCTCTCGATTCCGTTGCGCTGAATGTTCCTAGATCAGGCGCTATTTCCGCATCTTCATCGACAGGCATATTCGCTAGACGAGGTTCAATAATTTTCTCAGTCACATACCAACCAATCGCAACGATGATCACCGAAGATAAACCCGTGAAGAAAATGTTCGCCAGCGGATTCACTATGTATTGAGGATCCAAAATTTGTGCGGCGGTTTGTGTAAAACCAGCGAGCAAAGGATCAATACCAGAAGGGATAAAGTTCGCTGAAAAGCCACCAGAAACACCAGCAAATGCGGCTGCAATACCGGCCAGTGGATGACGCCCTGCCGCATGGAAAATAATCCCACCCAGAGGAATCACCAATACATAACCAGCATCAGCAGCCGTATGCGACACTATCGCCACCAAAATCAGCATCGGTGTTAGTAGTTTCGCTGGCGTGAAATTTAGCATTTTCTTAAGGCCTGTAGTGATAAACCCTGAAGAATCAGCCACTCCCACACCGAGCATGGCAACCAGCACGATACCTAGCGGCGCAAAGCTGGTGAATGTGGTCACCATATTGGCTAGAAAACTCGCGAGCGCTTTACCTGTCAGTAGGTTATTAACTTGCAGTGCTTCACCCGTTCGAGGGTTGGTCAAATCAAATGTCACATTCGATAACAGTGCCGATGAAACCCAAACAATAATCAATGCCCAGAAGAACAAAATCGCAGGGTCAGGAATTTTATTTCCTGCACGTTCAATAAAATTTAAAAAGCGATCCATACCGCTCGGCTTCGGAAATGGTGCTTGTTTTACGACTTGGTTACTCATTCGTAACTCCATATGTGATGTTGCTGCTGTAGGCCTATATCAATTTATTTAGCCGACCTATTAATCGTCGGTTATTCTATAAAAAAGCCTCAACCAAAGCACAAGCTTCTACAGTTTTTTACAAAAACGGGGACATATTTTGCAAAAATGGCATTCCACCACAACAATCCAAACACATTTTTATGCTCTTTTTTCCCACAAATCAGTAACCAATTTGCAAAATCAAATATTTCATTTTTGTATAAGCATCGAGACGCTAATCAAACTCACTGAACTGCGAAATCATGGTTTTCAGCTCAACCGACTGCTTATTTCCCTGACGATCATGCCAATAGGACTCGATATAAATGGTTTTCAGTGAGCCCGATAAAGAGACCGTTGGTACTGACCAACTGAGTGTATAAAAGGGATGTGAGTTATCTTGTCCGTTAACAATATCACTATCAAAATTCGCTGGCGTGAGAGTAGAAATCGCGGCAGAAGCGCCACGGCTACGAAACCATTCCAACTTTTGTTCGGCCAAATGTAGTGCTTCGATACTATGAACGGCAAAATCCGCCTTTTGCTCAACCAACACTTGTAATTTGACCAAACCCAGTGCCCCAACACCAATTAGAACAAACGATATCATTACTTCTATTAGGCTAAATCCTTGCTGTTTAGAGATCATTCCATGAACCTTTTTGCCATTCCAACACAAATATATATTTTTGCGTTTTTTCTCCATTGTATGAAGGAATAAGCGAGCCACTTAAACGAATTGTTCTTCCTGGCGCATCCATCCCCAAACCGCCATCAAGTTTCATCGAGCCGTCAAGAAGAAAGGTAAAGTTATCCAATTTGCCAGCTTCAACATCATGTTTTTGGAAACTGGTTGGAAGCACACCTATATTAGCCGTTGAAGTAAATAAATCTGTCCAAACTGTTCCCACATCTAGACTAGATGGAGCATATTGATAAATCAGGCCGTCAAAATAGCTCATACTCTGGGTATAAAGTACACCATTGAAGATTAACAATTGGTTAGAATTATCCACAGACTGCGTCGCTGTGCCGAACACGTTGCCAGAAATGGCACAATTTCCCTCGATCCAAAAACGTCGTTTCCCCTGCTTGTAAGCTAAGTCTATTTTCTTACCGCATTCGTAAACCCAACCGCCAGGTGTATAATTTGTTGTGCTACCGTCGATTACTATTCCCTTGGTATCTCTTTTTATCTCAGCCTTTAGAGATTGAATATTGCTATCATTTAAAGGCTTGGAGAATATATCTTGAAACACCGAAATATTGGGGACATTTTCCAAAATATCTTGCCCTTTTACTGAACCACTGCCCGCATAAACTGGTGCTTTAGAGGGATCATATAAGTTAGACTTGTGAGTCGACTTACAAGTAAAACTTGGTGCGCCTAGTGGTCCTGATGCGTGTGACGAGTGTGATTTATCAACGGTAAGAAAATGCTCATCCGTCCCAGTTGTACTTGCAATGTAAGAAACTGAACCACCAGAAATAATAGAGGTACAGACACTGTCATTGATGTCACCCTTCGCCAATGGGACAAAGTGCATAGAACCAGTCAACTCAATTGAAGCACTCGTTTTAATCGTCGCTCCCAAACCGAGACCAGAGGTCAAAACCATTTTGTTTAATTGAGCATACCCCTTACTGGCTGTGACTAAATACTCATTAGCGCTTCTTTGGGTGACCAGAACATCAGCATTACAGCCATTAATAACGTGGTGTAGGGCGCTGGATAAACTTATAGAGCCTTCCTTAAACGTCGCAAAGGCACACTCAAGCCCGCCTTCTGCTCGCCAATGCTGTTGCCTCGCTTGCACCTCATTTTGTGCTCGTTTGATCTGAAAAAAGAGCGAACGGTAGGAGCCTAATGCCACCACTAAAGCGAGCACCAACAAAAGCGTGGTGATCAATAACGTTACAGCGCCTTGCTGAGCTTGCTTCATTACTGCCAATTCCTTTGTTTTATTGCCACTCCAAATGATGTTGATACACGGCTATCCCCCACCAACTCTGCTGCCATAGAGATCGTCATGTAGGCTGAGCTCACACCATTCGCCGCTAATGATGCTCGCTGGGCTTGAAAATGAGTCACATTAATCTGGTTAGTATCAAAAATAGCAGAGCAACCAGCCGTCGCTTGGGAAACGGTTTTGGCCCCTGAAATCACAGACGTCGGCCTGTCACAGACACCTAACGCGCCAGAAGTCATGACAAACCCAACATTTCTGATCTGTTTCGTTGCCCCCGTATCATCAAGGTAGGCATACGCAAGCGTTGATTGGTCGGCCGAAACAAAAACGATATCATCGCTATCCAATAACGTGAGTGAGTTACCATGACCGCCGTCATAACCTGCACGTTGAATATCTTGTTTGAGGTATTGCAGCGCGCCCGTCACTTGTTGCAGTAGCAGTAGCTCCTTGCCTCTTTCGGTCGCTACCTTCTGCCCAGTGATGAATACAGAGCCAATAATGGCTATCGCAATCAAGCCAAGCATGGATGCCACCATGAACTCAATTAACGTTGCCCCCATCTGCTTGGTTTCAGCGATATGAGCTTTATAGGTATGCTTTTTTGCTCTCGGTATGTTAGCTGCACTGCTTAAAACCAAAATAGTCTCCTCCATTACCACATAGGCGCATTCGTCCTGAAGGTCTATAGGTCGTGAATTTGAGTGCACCTTGGTGTGTTGAAAAATCAAGGCTCCCATTTACAGCTCGGCCATTAATGGCTTCAAAATGGATCTGATTTGACGGGTAATTCACCCCCAATTCAATATTGCGATAAGGTTGCCCCGATAGCGATGAAATCACTTGCCCCCCGGGATAGGTTCCTGAATTAGTCAGCACGATTTGCCATTCACCTTGGCTATTAACCGAACCCGACATGACAATATGCGCCCATAGCGGCTGCTTTCTCATTACTGCTTCCGAACGGGCGCTCATCATCAAGCCATTAATCTCACCCGCTAAACGTTGCATCTTTTGCGTATCACTGACTTGTTTGAAATTGGGAGCCGCTATCGTGAGTAAAATAGACAAAACGGAAACCGTGATAAGCAGCTCAAGTAAAGTAAACCCGCGAGCCATTTCCCAAATTCCTATGTAATTAAAATATGAAACAAAATTCACCTTGCGCGAATGCTATCACCTAATAAAAATAGCGGGTAAATCAACAAGGAACTCCACGTGATGATTCGAAATTCTAAATGCAACAACCACAACCGGCGGTCGTTCGGGATGACATTGATCGAATTATTGATTGCGGTTGTGATTATTGGCGTACTGTCTGCAATCGCTTATCCAAGTTATACCAAACACGTTTTAAAAGGACACCGAACCACCGCACTCGCCGATATGGGGAGAATTCAACTGGAACTGGAGCATCACTACGATAAGGGTTATGACTGGAGCGGGATCATTTCAGGGGGAAATTGCGTCATCTGTGAAAGCGATGCTGAACGCTATCAGTTTTCAGTCGCCAGCTCCGCAACCAGTAGCTACACCATCACCGCGACGGCGCAGAGCACCAGAGGCCAAGACAAGGATGAGTGCCTTACCAGCGATAAGGTCATGACATTGAAATCAACCAACGAATCCGCACCAAGCGCATGCTGGAAATAGAACACCACAAAGGTTCAGTTTGTGAGGGGAGGACAAAGTCATCCTGTATCAGGAACGAATAAGGCCTGCATTGCAGGCCTTATTGGATAGATAATAATTCAACAGTGAATTAGCTGGTTAAATCATCGAAGAACTTTTTCACGCCATTAAAGAAACCTTCTGATTTAGGCTTATGCTTATTTGCCGCTTCACCACCGCAAGTTTCTTCAAATTCACGTAATAGTTCTTTTTGACGCGCGCTCAGTTTCACAGGTGTTTCAACCACGAGTTTGACAACCAAATCACCGATCGCCCCACCGCGTACGCCTTTCACACCTTTACCACGCATACGGAACATGCGCCCTGTTTGCGTCTCTTCTGGCACTTTCAAGTTTACACGACCATCGAGTGTTGGAACTTCAACTTCACCGCCAAGTGCCGCCATAGCAAAACTTACAGGGACTTCACAGTATAAGTTGTTGCCATCGCGTTCAAAAATGTGGTGCTCTTTGACGTGAACTTGTACGTACAAATCCCCCGCTGGAGCGCCCATTTCTCCTGCTTCACCTTCGCCAGATAAACGAATGCGATCGCCCGTATCCACACCGGCTGGAATTTTAACATTAAGCGTTTTGGTTTTTTGCTTACGCCCCTGTCCATGGCACACGTTACATGGGTCTTTAATGATCTTACCTTTACCATGGCAAGTCGGGCAGGTTTGCTGTACAGCAAAAAATCCTTGCCGCATCTGTACTTGACCGTGACCATGACAGGTTCCACACGTTTGCGCAGACGAGCCTTTCTTCGCGCCAGTACCTTCACAAGAATCACAATGGACCAGTGTTGGCACTTCAATCTCTTTCGAACAACCACGAACGGCCTCTTCTAAAGACAGTTCCATGTTGTAACGCAAGTCAGCACCACGTTGTGCACGCGCTTGACCACCGCCCCGACGACCACCACCGAAAATGTCACCAAAAACATCACCGAAGATATCGCCAAAATCAGCACTGCCGCCACCAAAGCCGCCACCGCCCATTCCGCCTTGTTCAAAAGCAGCATGACCGTACTGATCATAAGCCGCTTTCTTTTGCGAATCAGTTAAAATTTCATACGCTTCTTTTACTTCTTTAAACTTGTCCGAAGCGCTGTCATCCCCTTGGTTTCTATCAGGGTGAAACTTCATTGCTAGGCGCTTGTACGCCTTTTTAATATCGCGCTCAGAGGCATCTCGGCCTACGCCTAATACTTCGTAAAAATCACGTTTTGACATCTTCTTCGTCACCAATTTGTTACCGCAAACGACACGCTGCCGCTTGGTGTTTATATCGACCTAACTAATGGCTCTAGATTCTAGTGAATTCAAACTAAAAAGACACTGTTAGTTAGATGGACACCAATGAGTTTTCATTAATTACAGACATACGGGCGTAAGAGTTACCCCAAACGCCCGCATCATACCGTTGATTTCATTCTTCTCTTAGAGAAGTTAGGGTGGGTTAAACTCGCGAGCCACCCAACCCTAGCCCTCCCCGTTGAAAAGGAGGGAAATCAATCAATTACTTTTTGTCTTCTTTGACTTCTTCAAACTCAGCGTCAACGACATCGTCTTCTGCAGACTGTTGTTGGCCTTCACCCGCTTGTTGTGCTTGAGCTTTTTGCTGAGCGATCTCCATCAGTTTTTGAGCAGCAGCCATAAGCGCTTGAACTTTAGCGTCGATCGCTTCTTTGTCTTCACCTTTCTTCGCTTCTTCAAGCTCAGTAATGGCCGCTTCAATCTTCACTTTATCGTCAGCAGGAAGAGCATCACCCGCTTCTTCAATTTGCTTACGAGTACCGTGAATCATTTGGTCCGCTTGGTTACGTGCTGTCGCTAACTCTTCGAACTTTTTGTCCGCTTCTTTGTTTGCTTCAGCTTCTTGGACCATTTTCTCGATTTCAGCATCGCTCAAACCGCCAGACGCTTGGATAGTGATCTTCTGCTCTTTGCCTGTTTGTTTATCTTTCGCAGACACGTGCAAGATACCATCCGCATCCAAGTCAAACACAACTTCAATTTGTGGCATGCCACGTGGTGCAGCTTGAATACCTTCTAGGTTAAATTGACCTAGCGATTTGTTGTACATGGCTTGCTTACGCTCACCTTGTAGAACATGGATCGTTACTGCATTTTGGTTGTCTTCAGCGGTAGAGAATACTTGATTCGCTTTAGTTGGAATCGTTGTGTTTTTCTCAACCAGCTTAGTCATCACGCCACCCATTGTCTCGATACCGAGAGACAGAGGCGTTACGTCAAGTAGCAGTACGTCTTTTACTTCACCCGCAAGCACACCACCTTGAATGGCCGCACCAACAGCAACCGCTTCATCTGGGTTAACATCTTTACGCGCTTCTTTGCCAAAGAATTCAGCCACTTTCTTCTGAACCATAGGCATACGAGTCTGACCACCCACTAGGATAACGTCAGTGATGTCGCCGACAGACAAGTCTGCATCAGCCAGCGCCACTTTTAGTGGCTCAAGCGAACGCTGAACAAGGTCTTCCACTAGAGATTCTAGTTTCGCACGTGTCACTTTCACGTTCATGTGCTTAGGACCAGCAGCATCAGCGGTGATGTAAGGCAAGTTCACATCTGTTTGTTGCGCTGATGACAACTCAATCTTCGCTTTTTCTGCGGCTTCTTTTAGACGCTGCATCGCAAGTGGATCAGTTTTTAGGTTGATGCCTTGCTCTTTTTTAAACTCATCAACGAGATAGTTGATCATGCGGTTATCAAAGTCTTCACCACCAAGGTGTGTGTCACCGTTAGTTGCTAGAACTTCGAATGTTTTCTCGCCTTCAACTTCATCGATCTCGATGATTGAAATATCAAATGTACCACCACCAAGGTCGTATACCGCGATAACGCGATCGCCACCTTGTTTGTCCAAACCATAAGCAAGTGCAGCCGCTGTTGGTTCGTTGATGATACGTTTTACTTCAAGGCCTGCAATACGACCTGCATCTTTCGTTGCTTGACGTTGTGCATCGTTAAAGTATGCAGGAACCGTAATAACGGCACCAGTAACTGGCTCACCAAGAAAATCTTCAGCTGTTTTCTTCATTTTCTTCAGAACTTCAGCTGAAACTTGAGGAGCGGCCATTTTTTGGCCTCTTGCTTCAACCCAAGCATCGCCATTATCAGCCTTCACGATTTTGTAAGGCATGATTTCAATATCACGTTGAACTTCTTCGTCTTCAAAACGACGACCGATCAAACGCTTAATTGCAAATAGCGTATTGGTTGGGTTTGTTACCGCTTGACGTTTTGCAGGCTGACCTACTAGCGTCTCACCATCTGTATATGCAATTACCGATGCAGTTGTACGTTCACCTTCAGCGTTTTCAATAACGCGAGGTTTGTCGCCATCTAAAACAGCAACACAAGAGTTAGTAGTACCTAAGTCAATACCAATGATTTTACCCATCAGGCTATCTCCAAATAAATTCTATTTTTGTTTTATGCTACCCCCTATGTGGGGGAGGGAGAACAGGGT
>NZ_NDIM01000258.1:0-10873 GCF_002241375.1 Vibrio sp. V19_P1S1T109
CTCTGTTAACACTTAAATTACACAATGTAATTAATAACATTCATTGTTACGAAAAAATTGAAACTTCTTTCTCAAAACCTGAGTTGACAATTACATTCCCGAAAATAATTCAAACCTCATGACGTATATTGCCACCAAATACATGTCGAGGTTGTTATGAAAATATATCGTCTACTATTCGTTAGTTGCTTATTTCTGTTGGGATGTGCTTCAAATCAAGCATTCACTCCGATCAAAGAAGATCCCTATTGGGCGAGCGCCGAGCTGGCCAATGGCATGAAATACCACATTTATCCCAATCAAAAAGAACCCGTTTCCATCCGCTTGATTGTTCACGCAGCCGCATTTCAAGAAAACAATCAGCAACAGGGCTACGCTCATTTTCTTGAGCATATGGCTTTTAATGGCAGCGCTCATTATGCCGGAAATGATGCGATCAAAACCTTTGAGCAATCAGGTGTCAGTTTTGGCCCTGACATCAATGCTTATACTGCTTATCAAGAAACGGTTTACAAACTGGATTTACCCGATAACCAAGCGGTAGAGCCAGCTCTGGTCTGGTTTAGAGATATTGCCGATGGTATAGAGCTTACTCCTACATCGGTTGAAAATGAAAAACGCGTGATCATGGGCGAGTTTCGTTTTTCACGTAAAGAGGAGAAGAGCTACGCTCAAAACGTTTATGAGCACATGATTGCTAATACTTTATATGCGCAGCATGATCCCTTGGGCACCAAAGAGAGCGTGAACCAAGCGACACCCGAAGGGATTGCCGATTTTTACCGCACTTGGTATCAGCCACAGCTCACCGAAATCGTTATCGCTGGCAATATCACATTAGAGCAAGCTACGGCATTGATAGAAAAACATTTCGCGAGCTGGGAAAAAGGCAGCACGCCAATGCCGACTAGAAATCACAGCATTACGGCCAATAATACAGATTTTGTGGGTTACATTGGTGCCAATGACTCACCGAACATTAGCCTATTCATCGACCGTGGCGAGCAAAAAATAGCCAGCCGTGAACAACAAGCCCAGTGGTGGCTCGATGATATCGCCCAGCAACTGATACAACAGCGGTTATCCAGCAATTTTAGTGACGCCAACCTTCCGGCACTTTGGATTTATTCCCAAACTATCCCGTTTGAAACCCAGCGCTATTCGTTTGCAGAGGTCGGGTTTCCAGTGGACTCAAGAGAAGCATCGCAAAATCTCTTCTTCTCCACACTTGCTGCACTGCGTGATCATGGTGTGAGTGAGCAAGAGTTTCAAGCGATTTTCCGTCAGTATCAAGAGATGCTAGCGAACTTCGATAACAATTGGCAAAAAGCCACCGCGATAGATTTAGTCGAAGAAAAAACGCTGGCGCGCACATTGGATCAACCGATCCAGTCGCATTTAGACCGACGTTCGACGTTAACCGAATTTATCTCGACCACCAACAGTGCCATGCTCGATAAACACCTTCGCAAATTATTGTCTAGCGACTACCAGATCAATATTGGGCTGGATAAAAGTGAAGACAAAGAATCCGTCGTCGCGACACTGCCAACACTCAAAACCCTGTTTGCCCAAAAAGGGCAGCCACCGCTACTGCAAGAGGTCAATCAAGCTTTTGTAACACCTACGCAGATAGGTGCCATTTTGTCGGAATCTCAACCTCAAGAGCCGATGGATATCACCACTTGGACGCTAAGTAACGGTGTTGAAGTGTGGTATCGCAGAGACACTAACGCAGGGGAAAAAGTGTATGCCTCTTTGGCAAGCCTTGGTGGTAAAGCAAGCTTAGAGCCCGATTTGCGTAAAGCTTCTGAAGTGCTTATTCCGAGTGCCATACGCGGTGGAATTGGTAACTTTAGCGGCTCTCAGTTGGATAATCACCTGAGAAGACACGGCATCATATTGAATCCCTACATCGACTTTACGTCGCATGGTATCAGCCTTGAATCATCTAAAGATGAGTTAGCCGAAGCGTTTGCGGCCCTTTATACGGCGATGACAGCCATCAACATCGACGACAGCCATCTGCAGTTAACAAAACAAGAGTTTAAGCAAAATCGAGATACTTTTCTTCGCTCACCCATTGGCCAGATGGCGCTCGCCATTAATCGCAATAGCTATCTGCCGAACACCACTCATTGGTTATACGAAGGATCGGACATCAATACGGTGAGTGTTGAACAACTGATGCAAACCCATGATGATCTCTTTAAGAAAAATAGAGGCTTTAAACTCTTTATTACCGCAGACATTAAACCTGCCGAACTGAAACCGCTATTGCGTACCTATGTAGCGTCATTAACCTTCAGCTCTGCACCTGAGGTCGATTATCGCATTGATTATCGCGCAGACTTTCAGCCTCGAATCGACATGGCGATCAACGATGAAAAAAGCAGTGCCTATCTTGCCAGAGTGATCAGTAACGACCCGGAACACAAATCGGCTACTACTATCTTTATGGATGATATGTTGTGGCGTGTGGCAAACCGCCGCATGGTGAGTCAGGTGCGTGAACAGCTAGGGTTGGATTACGCTCCCAATGCTTTTTCGGTTTCAGCCGATAGTGAACCACACAACGATTGGCTATTTAGCGTGGACATTTCATCCAATGATGTCGATACCGCAGAGCAAGCCATTGATAAGCTGATTGACGGTTTATCTGTCGAAATAACGGAAGAGGAAACGCTCACCGCAGCGAAACAATTGATTGCCGATCTCAAACCACTCAAAGACGACCCCAAGCAGATGAATTGGTTTATTCAACGTTATTCACTGCACGGGTACGGCATCAATGCGTTGTTTAACATAGAGCAAACGGCAAACCGAATCACCGCACAAGAGATGACGTTGAGAGCCAAGCAAATTTTTAATCACCACAACAGACGAACCAAAATTATTATGCGCCCGAAAGCGAAATAACAGCAGTAGAGTCAACCCTAGGATACTCAAACTGCCACCGCTCTCCTCCTGAGGGGCGGCAACAGTTTGAGTATCAATCAGAACACGTACCCCATTTTGAGTGGCAACATAATATTTAGGCACCTCTGCCCCTGTAAGAACGCGCTGAATCCAGCTCTGATAATCATAAAGCTCCGTAAATACCGAGGTGATCGGTTGGTTAGTATCACCACATAGTGAAGGCCCAAAGCTGGTTAAACCAATTTGAATGTATTGCGAGCCATTAAACCAATAGACAGGCCCACCGGAATCGCCAGAACAGGTGGAGTTTTTATAAGCACCGCTTACCGCACCATCAAAACAGATCTGCTTTGAGGTCAATGTCGGGCCATAGAAAGCGCTACAGACGGCATTACTAACAAAAGTGAGGGTCGTTTCTTGTAACTGCTTATTAGCATTCGGGACATTACCCGCCACGTAGCCATGCCCAATCGCTTTGTAATTATTGCCAGCAGGGTAATCATTATTTAACTGAGTATTGAGTAGCGCAGAATAGTCCGCCACATTGAGCGGTGTTTCGAGCTTGATAATCGCAATGTCATCACGCCAGAGTGCGCTAGACGAATTGATGTAAGTACTGGGGTAATAAAAAGCCGCCGCGCGCGATATCTGGATATTCCCGTAGGGGAAATCGGCCACATTATCCAACTGAGGCACTACCACCGTATAAAGCATGGTATCTTTTTTACCGTAAATACAATGAGCTGCCGTCAAAATAAACTGTGAATTGATAATACTCGCCCCACAAAAACTGTTGGTACTATACTGAGCGCTGCTTTGATATAAAAGGCTAGCAAAAGAAGGGTAAGTGGCACTGCTGGTATCCGAACCATTCACAATGTAAGGCTGGAAATCAACCGCATAAGCATTTGCTGATAGCATCGCACTGAACAGTATCCATTTGTACATCCATCACCTCGTCACTCATCTAGAAAGATACGCGTGTATCACTTTCAAGTTTAGCGCCCTAAGTGGAACCTGCTCAAAAAAGGCAATAAAAAAGCGACCTAAACAGGTCGCTCGAGCTCAATAAGGGTTCAACGTCTACGAATGAAGGGGATAAACATCAGCAGTAAAGACCACCAGCCGAATGAACCACCACTGTCAGAAGGTGGGTTTAAATAAGCTTGGCGTTTCGCTTCTGTTGCGACAAATTTTGGTGGTTCAGAACCAAGCAGAACACTCTCTATCCAAGTAGAATAGTCAAGGATTTCCGTAAATACCGATGGAGCAGTAACCAGTGGGTCTCCACACTTGGTATTTGGCCCGAAGCTGGTTATACCAACTTGGATATAGTTACCGCCAATATGCCAAAATAACGGCCCCCCAGAATCGCCCTGACAGGTTGCATTTTGCAGCCCCGTAGAACCTATCGCCCCTTCCATACATAAATTGGTGTCCGGTACACCAGTCCCATAATTACAAGAGCTGTTAGGTACATAGGTTAACTCGGTTTGCTGTAGAGACGTTTTAGTATCGAGGTTAGAAGAGGTATTACCATGCCCAACGGCAATAAAGGTTTCACTTGATGAACGATAAGTGCTATCAGAATTTGCGGTAGGCCGCGTTAAGTAGTCAGCAGACGACACCATTGTCAAAGGTGTTTCAAGCTTGAGGATCGCAATATCATCCAATAAAGTGGTGTTGTTATAAGTTGATGGGTAGTAGATCTCCGCCACTCGCGCTTTTTCTAATATGTTGAATGGAAAGTTTGTTTCAATTTGCAGCTTAGGTACAACAGAGGTAAAAAGCTGATTTGCACTATTACCATAAACGCAGTGCGCAGCCGTCAATACGTATTGGTTATTGAGCAACGAAGCACCACAATAACTTCCTTTTCCATATGAACCGTTATAAGCAATTTGATCAAAAAACAAGCTCGCTATAGAAGGAAACTCCGCCACGCTTGCATACGAGCCGTTTACTATATAGGGCTGAGCATCAACGGCGAACACATTGCCAGAGAAGGCGAGCGAAGAAAAAAGTACTACCCATTTGTTCATCATGTCATTCCTTATCACTTTGAACCCAGATAGTACTTAATCCGTTATCGATATGAAACATCTTTAAATGCGCTTTTATTACATTTTATGATGCTTTAGCCGCGATAATAACGCTGAGCCACAAACGGCATTTTCTCAACCACCATTGGCAGCATTTTTCCGCGCACATCAGCAAAAATTTCTGTGCCTATCGCTGATAAATCAGCTCGGATATAGGCCATAGACACGGGCTTTCCGGCCGTCGGTCCCGCTGTACCACTGGTCACTACGCCTATATGCTGGCCATCAGCGTCAAATAGCTCAGTTCCTTCACGTACTGGCGCTTTAGTTAACCCCACTAAACCTACACGTTTACGTGCAACATCTTTGCTTTCGATCTGCCCAAGAATAATGTCTGCACCCGGAAAACCACCCGCACGCTCACCTTCAGCACGACGCACTTTGCTTATCGCCCATAACAAGCTCGCTTCAACTGGCGTTGTGCTGGTATCGAGATCATGCCCGTAAAGGCACAAACCGCACTCTAAACGCAGTGAATCGCGCGCGCCCAGACCAATCCATTCCACTTCTTCATAAGCGGTCAGTTTACGCGCCAATGCTTCGGCCTGTTCTGCTGGTACAGAAATTTCATAACCATCTTCACCGGTATAACCACTTCGGCTGACAATGCACTGGGCTCCATCGATGTCCATCAGCTGAATATCCATAAAGTGCATCGTCATCACTTGTGGTTGCAGGCGAGCTAGCACTTCAGCGGCTTTTGGCCCTTGCAGCGCTAACAGCGCGCGATCATCAATGACTTCGAGCTCAACACCTTGTGGCAAATGTGCTTGTAGATGAGCAATATCTTGTGCTTTACAAGCCGCATTAACCACAACAAACAGATGATCATCAAGGTTAGCAACCATCAAGTCATCCATGATGCCACCTTGTGCATTAGTGAAAAAGGCGTAACGCTGCTTGCCTGCTGGTAAGTCAATAATGTCGACCGGAACCAATGACTCCAATGCTTGCGCGGCATTGGCTCCATGCAAACGAAGTTGGCCCATATGCGAAACATCAAACAAACCAGCCGCCTCGCGAGTATGCAAATGCTCTTTCTTGACCCCTAATGGGTACTGAACGGGCATGTCATAGCCAGCAAATGGCACCATTTTCGCTCCAACTTCGATGTGCAGCGCATGTAAAGGAGTAGTGAGTAGTGTTTGATTTGCATGTTCTTGAGTCATTTTTATCTCCATTTCAGCCGACCCAGCAGGGAATTCACCACCAAATTTTGGCTATTATGTCCAAAGAAGAGGAAACCATGTTTCCAATAGTGAACAAGAATGCGCCCGTTCGGACGGATTAACAAGTTCAAAACAAGATGAATTGTCAAAATTAACAACCCAATCACAATTAAAAGTCGCGAGATGCTTACCATCGCCTGAGCTAAAAGTGATTAAAAGCACACTACAGAGGGCAAAGCCAACAAATAGCAAACGATTGCTGTCACTATAAGAAACTTCGCGTTTTCACACTCATTTTGCCGTAACCCACAAAATCAATGCATCCTCTTCGCTGACAGAGACCAGCATGTGCCCCATGTTAGCGTCGTAATAAACGCTATCACCTTCCGCCAATCGAACTGGTTCATAAAATTCGCTATAGAACAAAACTTCACCCGTGAGGATCAACAAAAACTCCTCACCATCGTGACGAACCCAGTCACTGTACTCTTCAAATGCACGAGCTCGCACTCGGCTTTTAAACGGCATCATTTTCTTATTAGAGAGCTGCGTGGCGAGCAATTCATGCTCGTAAGTTGGGGTGGGATGCGGCTTGCCCTGACCAATACGAGAAATATCCCTACGACCTGTTGCCACAATTTTCTTTGGTGGCTCAAATAGTTGAGGCATATCTATCTGCAATCCATGAGCGAGTTTTTGCATCGCTTGGTAGGTTGGAGAAATCTGTTCGTTTTCGATTTTACTCAATGTAGATCGAGCTAATCCTGTCCGCTGGCTCGCCTCTTCTAGCGTAATCCCAAGCTTAGAGCGGATCTCTTTAATACGTTGCCCAAGCTTAAGCGGTTCGATCGTTTGTTCACCAGTTTCCTTGGCCAAAGTCAACGATGGGTACTCATCATAAATGTCTTCAGACATGCTTTCCCTCGATTGTTATCTTCCTGATTTCGGCCATCATTGTGGCATAAAGCCAACGCAAGGTTAAAGAGGCTGCACGTAAATAAAGCGTGCTCTTGCTTACAAAAAAAGAAACCATGTTTCCTATAGGAAATTTTTGATTGATTGTTTATAAGTCAAAGAGTATGTTACTGACTTGTTAGATAAAGAGATGCAGTTTACCACTTATTGCGGTTAGGGATTTAACAAGGTTTAAGTGGCTTTTCACCCCGTATTGTTGGGGTTGCAATCCAGTTTAAGGATAACTGACACTCTGCTTTGTTGTCGCCTAACGGCTTAACGATAAGGCAGCCACTAAAAAGGAATGACGGAATGTTTAGCCAATCCGTCGGATTATTGGAAGGTCATCTACCATGAATGCCAACGTGAACAAAAGTTACCCCAACCACTGCCTTGAGAGCTTTTTCTCAACCAACCTTGCTGCCACTGATGATGCTGTCTTTGCGGGTATTCAAGCCGAATACGTGCGCCAAAATGAACAAATTGAGCTGATCGCCTCAGAAAACATCGTTTCAAAAGCCGTTATGCAAGCGCAAGGTACTTGTCTCACCAATAAATATGCAGAAGGCTACCCCGGCCGTCGCTATTACGGTGGTTGCGAACACGTTGATACCGTCGAAACCATTGCGATTGAACGTGCAAAATCCCTATTCCATTGTCAATACGCCAACGTGCAGCCGCATTCAGGCGCACAAGCTAATGGCGCGGTGATGCTGGCTTTACTGCAACCGGGTGACACGATTTTAGGTATGTCTCTGGATGCCGGAGGCCACCTCACTCATGGCGCTCGGCCTGCTCTCTCTGGTAAGTGGTTTAATGCTATTCAATATGGTGTCGATAGCACGACCTTAGAAATCAATTATGATGATGTACGCAGCCTCGCGTTAGAGCATCAACCAAAAATGATCATTGCGGGCGGCTCTGCCATTCCTCGCGTGATTGATTTTGCCAAATTCCGAGCCATTGCTGATGAAGTGGGCGCGCTCTTAATGGTCGATATGGCGCATATTGCCGGATTAGTCGCCACTGGTGCTCACCCAAGCCCACTGCCGCATGCCCACGTTGTCACGACCACCACACATAAAACCTTGCGCGGCCCACGAGGCGGTATGGTTTTGACCAACAGCGAAGAGATCAGCAAAAAAATTAACTCGGCGGTTTTCCCCGGCCTGCAAGGTGGCCCGTTAATGCACGTAATTGCGGCCAAAGCGGTAGCACTAGGCGAAGCGTTAGGCCCTGAGTTTCATCGTTATATTGATTCGGTGATCGATAACGCAAAAGTTCTCGCCGAAGTATTGCAAACTCGCGGTTGTGACATTGTGACTGGCGGGACTGACACTCATCTCATGCTCGTTGATCTTCGCCCTAAAGGGCTGAAGGGGAATATCGCCGAACAAGCATTAGAGCGTGCAGGAATCACATGTAACAAAAATGGCATCCCATTTGATACCGAGAAGCCTATGATTACTTCGGGTATTCGTTTAGGTACGCCAGCTGGAACCAGCCGTGGTTTTGGTCGTGAAGAATTCAAACTCATCGGTGAGTGGATTGGCGATGTTCTCGATGGCCTTGTTGTGAGCCCAGAAGGAAACCGTGATGTTGAGCAACGTGTGCGCAAACAAGTTAAAGCGCTGTGCCAACGCTTCCCACTCTATCAATAGCTTTTTTAAATTAAACACAAGTTCAAATCAATACGATACTTTTTTGGAGATAAAGCAATGGACAATACACTGAAGTTTGCAGATAGCCACGAGTGGGTGCGCGACAACGGTGACGGCACAGTGACCATCGGTATTTCTGAGCATGCGCAAGAGATGCTTGGTGACGTCGTGTTTGTTGACCTACCTGAAGTAGATACAGAAATTGATGCTGGAGACAGTTTTTCTCTGGTTGAATCTGTCAAAGCCGCTTCAGATATTTACGCACCGATTACAGGTGTCATCGTTGAAATCAACGAAGAGTTAGAAGATAGCCCAGAACTCATCAACGAAGAACCGTATGAAGGTGGCTGGATTGTGAAAGTGAAGATGTCTGATGCTTCTGAACTCGACAATCTAAAAAATGCAGAAGAGTACCAAAACTCTATCGAAGAAGATTAATTAGCCCATCACGGATCAAAGCTGCCCAGCATGGGCGGCTTTTTTTTAAGGTCGCACACGATCTTTGAAAAGGTAAAGGAAATGACTGAATTACTTCACAGCCCACTGCTTAGCCAGTTAAGTACTGAAAATGAGTTTGTTGCACGCCACAACGGACCCAACCCAGCCGATCAACAAAAAATGCTCAACGCGATTAACGCCGAAAGCTTAGCCGCGTTAATCGAACAAACCGTTCCTGCGCAAATTCGTTTAGAAAGCCCAATGTCCCTTGCTGCGCCTAAAAGCGAAGCCGATATGCTCAGCGCGATGAAAGTATTTGCCAATCAAAACCAGATTAAACGCACGTTCATTGGTCAAGGTTACTACAACACCTTCACGCCGAACGTCATTTTGCGTAACGTACTGGAAAATCCGGGCTGGTATACGGCTTACACGCCCTACCAACCAGAAATCTCTCAAGGTCGTTTGGAGTCGCTGCTTAACTACCAACAAATGGTGATGGATTTAACAGCGATGGATATTGCCAACGCGTCGCTGCTCGATGAAGCAACGGCTGCTGGCGAAGCAATGACACTGTGTAAACGCGCAGGAAAAAGCAAAAGTAACGTCTTTTTTGTGGCGGACGATGTTCATCCACAAACCATTGAAGTAGTAAAAACTCGCGCTGAATTTATCGGTTTTGAGGTACAAATCGGCGCACTCGACTCATTGCCTGAACAAGATGTGTTTGGCGCGCTGCTGCAATACCCAAGCACCACAGGTGAAGTGCGTGATTTAAGCGACCTGATTGCTAAAGCGCAAGCCAATAAAATATTGGTCACTGTTGCCACGGATTTACTGGCCAGCACCTTGCTAAAACCAGCGGGTGAAATGGGCGCGGATGTCGTGATTGGCTCGGCTCAACGTTTCGGTGTCCCTATGGGTTATGGCGGCCCACACGCCGCCTTTATGGCCACGCGTGAAGCGCACAAACGCACTATGCCCGGCCGCGTGATCGGCGTGTCGATTGACGCCAAAGGTAATCCAGCACTGCGCATGGCAATGCAAACTCGCGAGCAGCACATTCGCCGCGAAAAAGCGACCTCGAACATCTGTACCGCGCAAGCTCTGCTGGCTAATATGGCCTCGTTTTATGCGGTCTATCATGGCGCAGAAGGGTTGCGCACCATTGCGCGCCGTACTCATCATATGACAGCAATTCTAGCGGCAGGCTTAACTCAAGCGGGCTACGAATTGGTACACAACAGCTTCTTTGACACGATTACCTTAAAGAGTGCCGCTCAAACTCAAGCGCTGTACGCAAAAGCGCAGCAAGCCGACATCAACTTACGCCGCTTTGATGACCAACTAGGCATCAGTTTAGATGAAACCACCACCACCGCTGATCTTGAAACCCTGTTTGCGGTTTTCGATATTAAGCAATCGGTAAGCGCGCTGTCGGCAGAAATTGCCGCCAACGAATTTGCAGCGATTCCAGAACACTGCCGTCGTCAATCTCGCTTCCTAACGCATCCTGTGTTCAACACCTATCACAGCGAAACGCAAATGATGCGTTATTTGAAAAAACTTGAGAATAAAGATTTTTCATTAACTCACGGCATGATCCCGCTTGGCAGTTGCACCATGAAAC
>NZ_NDIM01000315.1:0-10865 GCF_002241375.1 Vibrio sp. V19_P1S1T109
CTCTACAACAGTAATAAGGGACAAATTATGTTGAAACCATTAAAAATGGCCACTGTCATCAGCACAATTTTGATGTGTGGTGCAAGTTATGCGAACTCTCTCACCGTTGGATTCTCTCAAATTGGTTCTGAATCAGGTTGGCGGGCCGCCGAAACAAGTGTGGCAAAATCAGAGGCAGAGAAACGTGGCATCATACTGAAGATTTCCGATGCACAGCAAAAACAAGAGAACCAGATCAAGGCGGTTCGATCGTTTATCGCTCAAGGTGTTGACGCGATTTTTATCGCGCCCGTTGTGCAAACCGGCTGGGGACCAGTGCTGGAAGAAGCAAGAGAGGCCAAGATTCCGGTGTTTTTATTGGATAGAGGCATCACAGTGAACGACGATTCTCTCTACATGACATCGGTAGCCGCGGACAGTGTTCATGAAGGTGAAGTCGCTGGTAATTGGTTGAAAGAGGTACAAGCTGGAAAGCCATGTCATATCGTTGAACTGCAAGGAACGGTTGGAGCGAGTGTGGCCTTAGATCGTAAGCAGGGCTTTCTCAATGTAGTGAATAAGGCAGACAACCTAAAAATTATACGCACTCAATCGGGCGAGTTTACTCGCAGTAAAGGCAAAGAAGTGATGGAAAGCTTCATCAAGGCTGAAAGTAACGGTAAGAATATTTGTGCTGTCTACGCTCATAATGATGATATGGCGATCGGTGCTATTCAAGCTATCAAAGAAGCTGGGTTAAAACCAGGGGTAGATATTAAAATTGTCTCAATTGATGGTGTGCCAGATATATTTAAAGCGATGATGTCTGGTGAGTCGAATGCGTCAGTTGAATTAACACCTAATATGGCCGGCCCGGCTTTTGATGCATTACATGACTATCTAAATAATGGCACTCTGCCTCCTAAACATATTGTTACTGAGTCTAAATTGTTCCTGCCAGATAGTGCTAAAACCGAATTGGCACTCAAAAAAGATATGGGTTATTAATCACTGTTGTTTAATTTGAATTTGCCTTAAATAAAGTCTCATCATATTTCTCTATTATATAAAACATGTGTTGGGGAGTGTTGATGTAAGAAATATGGTGAGATGACTTGCGGTGCAATTATGTCATACAGTCAAGATGAACATGTATTATTGGATGCTAAAGGGATAACGAAAGAATTTCCTGGGGTTAGAGCATTATTTAATGTCGACTTTACATTGAGGCGTGGCGAGATCATGGCGTTGCTCGGTGAGAATGGTGCAGGGAAGTCAACGTTGGTCAAAACGTTAACTGGGGTCTACCAGCGCGATGAGGGGCAGATCTGCTTAGATGGAGAGATGATTTCGCCTCAAAGTACCGCACATGCACAAAATTTAGGTATCGGTACTGTGTACCAAGAAGTCAATTTGCTGCCCAACATGTCCATTGTTGATAACCTTTTTATTGGCCGTGAACTGAAGAAATACGGTCTTCTCGATCGTAGCAATATGGTGTTGCAAGCAAAGCAAATGATGAAAAGTTACGGCTTTGACATCGATGTGAGTTTGCCTCTGAACCAATATTCTGTTGCGATGCAGCAAATTGTTGCGATTGCTCGTGCTGTGTCGCTCTCAGCCAAGATCTTGATTCTTGATGAACCTACCGCCAGTTTGGATTCGCATGAAGTTGAAATGCTTTTTACCATTATGCGTCGGCTAAAAAGCCAAGGGATGGGGTTGGTTTTTATTACTCATTTTCTCGATCAAGTTTATCAAGTGAGTGATCGCATCACTGTTCTACGTAATGGTGAGCTGGTCGGGACCAAAATGACGGCTGAATTGAGTCAGATAGAACTAATCAAAATGATGCTTGGTCGCGATCTAGAGGACAATGCACTACACCGTGCGGGTAAAACGCGCTTAAGTGATAGCCCTTTGGTCAGTTTTGATAACTATGGCAAAAAAGGCACGATTGACCCGTTTTTCTTAGAAGTTCACCGAGGTGAAATTGTCGGGTTAGCGGGTCTGTTGGGTTCAGGACGTACGGAAATGGCACAAGTGATATTTGGCATTATTCCTACTGATGCTGGTTATTGCACTGTGGATGGTAAACCTGCAAAAGTTCGCTCTGCTCGGCAAGCATCATTAAATGGCTTTGGTTTTTGTCCTGAGGATCGAAAAACCGATGGCATTATCGCGTCAGCCTCTGTCCGTGAAAACATTATTTTGGCGCTGCAAGCTCAGCGTGGTTGGTTTAGCCCGCTCTCTAAACAAGAGCAAAAAGAGATTGCGCAGCGTTTCATTCGTCAGCTCGACATAAAAACGCCTACGGCTGAGCAGCCGATTCAGTTTCTTTCTGGGGGCAACCAGCAGAAGGTTTTGCTCGCTCGTTGGCTACTGACCAAACCGCAATTTTTGATCCTTGATGAGCCGACACGTGGTATCGACGTTGGTGCTCACGCAGAGATTATTCGATTAATTGAATCACTATGTGCAAATGGATTAGCAATGTTAGTCATTTCGTCAGAATTAGAAGAGTTAGTCGGCTATGCCGATCGCGTTATTGTACTGAAAGACCGAAAACAAGTCGCTGAGATCCCGACTGCTGATCTCTCCGTTCCTGCCATTATGAATGCCATTGCGATGTGAGGGTCAGTATGACGATGTCAGTTATCAAACCTGTCGATCAGGCAAATCGATGGAAAATAAAAATGCCGACAGGGTCGCCGCAGATTGTGGCGTTAGTGATTGTGCTACTGGTCAACGCGATTGTGGCCGATAACTTTTTTTCCATTAATATCCAAGATGGGCGGCTGTTTGGGAGCGTGATTGATATCCTCAATCGCTGTGCACCAGTGGCTTTACTTAGTATTGGAATGACGTTGGTGATCGCGACCGGAGGCATTGACCTTTCGGTAGGAGCGGTCATGGCGATCAGCGGTGCGACTTTGGCCAGCATGGCCGCTCACGGCACTTTTGGGGTACCGTTGATGCTGTTCTCTGCTGTTTGCGTTGGCGCACTTTGTGGCTTATGGAATGGATTTCTCGTTGCTATTTTCAAAATCCAACCCATAGTTGCCACTTTGATCTTAATGGTGGCTGGCCGCGGTATTGCACAGCTCATCACTGAAGGGCAGATCATCACCTTCAATAATGAAGCGCTATCGTGGATCGGCAGTGGCTCTTGGTTATTACTCCCGACACCAGTAATCATCACCATCGTCGCCGCACTCGGTATTTGGTTATTAACGAAAAAAAGTGCACTCGGTCTGTTTATTGAAGCGGTGGGCATTAATATTCGTGCGGCGAAAAATTCCGGTGTAAATACGCCGCTCGTTGTGATCAGTACTTATGTCATTAGCGGTATTATGGCCGCCATTGCAGGTATTATCGTTACGGCCGACATCCGTGGGGCAGACGCCAATAATGCGGGCTTATGGTTAGAGATGGACGCCATCTTAGCCGTCGTTATTGGCGGCACGTCGTTAATGGGTGGGCGTTTTAATCTGTTTTTAGCCATTGTGGGCACCCTCATTATTCAAGGTGTCAACACGGGTATTTTACTCTCAGGCTACCAACCGCAGTGGAACCTAATTGTGAAAGCAATTGTGGTGCTTGTCGTGCTAGTGATCCAGTCCCCTGCGTTAGTACAGTTTATCAAAGGGAGATCGCATCATGTTTAAACGGAACTTACCTTTAGTTATCACTATTATGGTGTTTGTGCTGGGTTATTTGGTTTGTTTATTTGAATACCCGACATTTCTCTCGACTCGTATCATTTGTAACATACTGACTGACAATGCTTTTTTGGGAATTATTGCCGTGGGTATGACTTTTGTTATCCTCTCCGGCGGAATTGATTTGTCGGTGGGATCAGTCATCGCATTCACTGGGGTGTTGTTAGCCAAGATGATTGGTGAATGGTACGTTGCACCAGCCATTGCTATTCCTGCTGTTTTAATGTTAGGCGCTCTATTTGGAGCGATGATGGGCTGGCTGATCCACACCCTGAAAATTCCAGCATTCATCATTACTCTTGCCGGAATGTTTTTCTTACGCGGTGCCAGTTTTTTAATGTCTGAGCAATCATTACCGATTGATCACCCCGTGTTTCATTCTTTGTCACGTATGTCATGGAAGGTGGTAGGGGGAGGCCGATTAAGTTTACTTGCTGTCATCATGTTAGTGGTGGTCGCCGCAGGCATGCTGATCGCTCACCGTACGCGTTTTGGCAATAATGTGTATGCGATTGGAGATAACACTACTTCTGCGGAGTTGATGGGTGTACCCGTGAAGCAAACGACGATCGGTATCTATACGTTATCGACCCTCATTGCGAGTATTGCTGGTGTCGTATTTTCTATCTACACATCTGCAGGTTATCCACTAGCCGCTGTTGGCGTTGAGTTGGATGCAATCGCTGCGGTTGTTATTGGCGGGACACTACTTTCAGGAGGGGTTGGAACTGTATTTGGCTCGATGTTTGGCGTGCTGATACAAGGACTTATCCAAACCTACATCACCTTCGATGGGTCGCTTAGCTCGTGGTGGACAAAAATTATCATTGGAATTTTATTGTTTAGTTTTATTGGGTTACAGCGTCTGCTGATTATTTTTACGAGCAAGCAGAGAGTTAAGGCGAACTTATCGGTACAGTCTTAGTGGAGCAGTATTAGGCCTTCCATTTTTTGTTGAAGGTCTAAGCATATTCCGCAACTAATATAAGTCGTTTCAGCCGTCAATTTTTTCGATGAAGTGGTGTTTTTCTCGATCTTACGTCGCTTTTCTTGGTTAATCGCGTATTATGAAGCACTTTGATTTTCGATATTTTTAGGGTTGGAATGAAGTTTCTTCACACCTCTGACTGGCATCTCGGTCGACAATTTCACAACGTTTCTTTATTGGATGATCAGCGCGCAGTACTCAATCAGTTGATTGAGTATCTGCAGTGTAATCGGGTGGATGCTTTAATCGTCGCCGGAGATATCTACGATCGTTCAGTTCCACCGACTGCAGCCATTGAATTGATGGATGATATAGTCAACCGGGTGTGCAACGAGCTTTCCATCCCCTTAATTATGATCCCCGGTAACCACGACGGGGCGAAGCGTTTAGGCTTTGCGGCCAAGCAGATGCAACACTCGGGCTTGCACATTATTAGCAATTTTGAACAGATGATGCAGCCTGTGGTGCTAAAATCAGCCACTGCTGGTGAAGTGGCATTTTATGGTATGCCTTATAACGACCCTGAAGTCGTTCGCCACCACTTTGGAGAGTCCGTAACCAGCCATGATGAAGCCCATCAATACCTTATTGAGAAGATTATATCGCAGTGGAATCCGTCACAACGTCACGTTATGATTGGCCACTGCTTTGTTGATGGCGCTATCGAATCTGACTCTGAACGTCCTTTGTCCATTGGCGGCTCTGATCGTGTCAGTCATCAACACTTTGTACCTTTTGATTATGTTGCGCTCGGCCATCTGCACCAACCGCAGAAAAAGGGGGAAGAGTATATCCGTTACTCTGGCTCTCTAATGAAATACAGCTTTTCAGAGCAGCACCACAAGAAAGGAGCGACCTTGGTTGAATTTGATGAACAAGGTTTTGCCAGCGCCACGCATGTGCCACTGACTGCTCCTCATAGCATGCGTATTATTGAAGGTGAGTTGCTGGAGATCATAGAGCAAGGCAAAACAGACCCACACAACCACGATTATCTGTTGGTTCGTCTTACCGACAAACACGCGATACTGGACCCGATGGAAAAACTGCGTCAATCCTACCCCAACGTACTGCATTTAGAAAAACCGGGCATGTTGGTGGGAGTTGATCAAGCAATGGGGCGTGCACGTTTGGCACGCGGTGAGGTGGATATGTTCCGCGATTTTTTCTTAGAAGCTAAGCAAGAAGCGTTAACCGCAGCGCAAGAGCAAGCGGTGATCGACGTCATTCAAGCACTAAAGCCGGGAGCCCAAGTCTAATGCGTCCAATACAATTGACTCTGCAAGCATTTGGCCCCTTTGCTCATAAAGAAGTGGTGGATTTTACCGCCTTGGGAGCCTCGCCGCTATTTTTGATTAATGGTCCAACCGGAGCGGGCAAAAGTTCACTGCTCGATGCCATTTGCTACGCTTTGTATGGTGAAACGACAGGCAGTGAGCGTACTGGTGATCAAATGCGCTGCGACTACGCGGACCCGCACACGCTCACCGAAATCAGCTACCAGTTTGAGCTTGGCGGGCGAATCTACCAAGTTGATCGCTCGCCCGACCAAGAAGTGCCGAAAAAACGCGGTGAAGGCTCAACAAAAAAATCCCATGCCGCGAGCTTGTTTGAATGGGTCGATGGTGAAATGAAATTGCTTGCTAACAAACCCAATCCCGTCGGTAAAGCCATGGTGGAATTGATCGGTTTAGATGTAAAACAGTTTCGCCAAGTGATGGTCATCCCCCAAGGGAAATTTCGTGAATTACTGACTGCCAACTCCAAAGAGCGGGAGCAAATCTTTGGTCAGTTGTTTCAAACTCACATTTATAGCCAAATTGAACGAGCGCTGTTTGAGAAAGCGGCGGGGATCCGCAAAGCGAAAGAAGAATTTGATCACCAAATTAAAGGCGCATTGGACGTCGTGAACGCAACTAGCGAGTCACACCTTGAAGCGTGCATTGCTGAGCTGTCACCCCAATTAACGGCCGCTCACGCAGCGTACCTAGATGCCCAGCAAAAGTTTGATGCAGCGAGTAGCGAGCAAAAGGCGGCGCAAACCCTTGCTAAACAATTTCAAGAGCAGCGTCAACTCGTGCAACTTAAAGCCGATCACGATGCACAATCGTCAGTCATCGATGCGGTAAAAGCTCAAAGGCATCAAGCCTTGCAAGCTACGCGCTTAGATTCACCCTATTACGAATTACAATCGTCACAACGTCAGTTAGAAGCGGCCAACCAAGTAAAAGTCGAAAAAGAACAAGCGCTTACACAGTCACAACAGCAGTGG
Organism: Vibrio sp. V19_P1S1T109; assembly: GCF_002241375.1. Classification (NCBI taxonomy): domain Bacteria; kingdom Pseudomonadati; phylum Pseudomonadota; class Gammaproteobacteria; order Vibrionales; family Vibrionaceae; genus Vibrio; species Vibrio sp. V19_P1S1T109. The sequence goes on from NZ_NDIM01000315.1 coordinate 6,962, forward strand.
CAACAAGCTAAAGCGGCTCAAGAAGACGCGGCAGAAAAAGTCAAAATAGTGCCGAATCTGATGCAACAAATTTATGACTTAAACCTAATCAAAACTAAGCTTGTTGAGCGAGAACATCATCAAAAAGCGCTGCAACAAGCCTTACGTGAAGTGGAGCTCGCGACGCAAAATCGCCACAACTTGCGCACCGCTGTTGAGCAGTTTGAGCAGCAAATTATGCTTAAGCGTCAAGAGTGCGAAAGAGTTAGCCAGCAGTTGGCTGAGTTAAAAGGCCAGCGCTTAGAGCTTGAAACCATCAAACAGCAGATTGATCGCTTATTAAAGCTGCAGCAGCTTGAACAGCGTTTAGCCACAGAGCAAGCTGCACTGAGCCATAGTCAGCAGCAGTTTGATTTGGCACAGCGCGCGACATTGGACGCGAAACAGCAAGCCGATAAATTAGAGCTGATTTGGCACACCAACCAAGCCGCCGAGCTGGCTCGAACCTTGGAGCAAGGCGACGAGTGCCCGGTGTGTGGCAGTTGCGATCATCCTAAATTAGCGCGTTATGCCGGAGAAACGGTGACTAAGGCGCAAGTGCAGCAGGCAAGAGCGATACAGCAAAACAAACTGGCCACAGAGCAAGAAACGCTAAAACAGCAACAGCAACGAGCGACCCAATACGCACGGCTTGAACAAGAGATGGCAAGTTTGAGGGAGTCATTATCTGGAAATACGCAAAGTTTAGTACAACTGCAGCAAGCTCAAAGCGATCTTGAACATTCCATTGCTCATCTTGAATCGCTCAATCCAGAGCAATTAGCTCAACAATTGGCAAAATTAGAACTGCAGTTAGCACAAGCTAAGCAAAATGCTGAAACGCAGCAGCATAAAGTCGAACAGGCCACCCTGACGGTTGCCAAAGAGCAGACCGAAGTTTCTGCCTTAAGCCAAGGGATCCCGGAGTCGTATCAAGACAGTTTGCATTTGAACGAATCTTTAACCCAGTTAGAGCTGCAATTGGCTAATCTCAACCGTTTAGATGCGGAAACCAAAGCGCGCTTCAATCAAGCGAACGCCGATTTTTCTGGTGCGAAAGCGGCGTTTGCGGCGGCGGTCGAACACCAGATACATTGGCAAAATGCGTTTACGCAGTCACAGCAGCAGTGGCACAGTGCGCTGATTGAGAGCCAGTTCGACGATACTGAGCACTATTTACAGGCACGTTTATCTTCACAGCAGATCGAGCAGCTTGAAAAGCAGATCAAACAATTTGACGAAAGAAGTACGACGTTAAACGCCCAGCTTCAAACATTAGCCAGTGAGCTGAGTGAAAAAAGTGAGCCCAATCTTGCTGAGTATGCAAGCGCGGTCGAGGCTGTAGCCATGTTACAGCAAAGCGCACTGGATCAATGGAGCACGTTACGGTCTAAAATGGATGCCTTAACCAGTGTGAAAGAAAAAATCGCTATTTTACATATAAAAAATGAAGCCTTAGAGCAAGAGTACCAAGTATTTGGGACTTTGAGCGATATCGCCAACGGCAAAACAGGCGCTAAAGTGAGTTTACACCGCTTTGTTCTTGGCGTGCTGTTAGATGATGTGCTGATCCAAGCCTCAATGAGGCTGCAGATCATGAGTAAGGGGCGTTACCTGCTCAAGCGTAAAGAAGATCGCGCCAAAGGTAATGTGGGTTCAGGGCTTGATCTGATGGTCGAAGATGGCTACACCGGAAAATGGCGAGATGTGGCGACCTTGTCTGGTGGTGAATCTTTTATGGCGGCGTTGTCATTAGCGCTGGGTTTATCGGATGTGGTGCAATCATACAGTGGCGGTATTAAACTGGATGCACTGTTCATCGATGAAGGTTTTGGCAGTTTAGATCCTGAGTCATTGGACTTGGCGATTCAAACCCTTGTCGACTTACAACAAGGAGGCCGAACGATCGGCATCATTTCTCACGTGAGCGAGCTGAAAGAGCAAATAGCCTTACGCATTGATGTCGATGTGGCGAGAAATAACGGCAGCTCAATAAGACTTGTTGCATAATGAATGGGAATGTGGTCTATCTTGTGCTAGTTATTAATAGGTATGGCGTGATGAGTGTAACTGACTTCGACGCTTTCAAAAAAACAGGTTATGCACAGTCAGGTTATGCACAATTATGATTATAAAAATGAATGTATCAGTTTGGTAAGGTTACATGGACGTAGTAAAAAAAATATACCAGTACGCTGAGCCGAACCTCACCCTTGTGGGATGGATGGGGTTCATTGGTTTTCCCCTTTATTATTACGTGTGGACTTATCTCTTTCCACAACCTTATGAAAGTATGGAGTTACGGGCGATTTGCGCCATTTTATTTGCGGGGATTATTTTTCGCAATTCAACGCCGAAACATTTACAGCACTACTTACCTTACTATTACTTGTTTTCAATAGGATTTTGTTTGCCATTCTTTTTTGGCTACATGATGCTGATGAACGATTGGTCAACGATCTGGGCGATGTCGTTCATGGCGTCTATTTTCCTCCATATCCTCTTAGTCCACGAAACAAAAGTCATGCTGATTCAAGCCGCCATTGCATTAGCATGTGCTTACTTTGTGACTTATGGCGTAATGGACGCGGAACTGCGAGTGATGGTGGAATGGCCGTACGTACCGATTTTTCTATTTACTTACATTTTTGGCAACCTGTTTTATTTTCGTAACCAAATTGAACATGAAGCGAAGGTGTCGATTGCCAAGTCTTTTGGCGCAGGGATTGCGCATGAAATGAGAAATCCATTAAGTGCGTTAAAAGCGTCAATTGAAGTAATGGGTTCAGTATTGCCCAATCCTACGGCATCCAAATCAGAATCTTATACGCTACCGTCTAAAGATTTAGAGCTGATTGCTGGGCTATTAAGAGATGCTGATGAAGTCATTCGCTCCGGTAATGAGACCATTGATTTGCTGTTAACCTCGATTGATCAAAATAGGGTCTCAACATCGACCTTTAAAAAGCATGCTGTAAAGCCTGTTATAGAAGAGGCACTGCGCAGTTTTTCTTATAAAAGACCAGAAGACAGGCAGGCAGTGACTCTTAAGGTGGTGGATGACTTTGATTTTTTAGGCAGCAGTACACTGTTAAAATACGTGCTCTACAATCTACTCAAGAATGCGTTCTACTATCAAAATAACGATATGTTTAATATCTATATCACCTTGAAATCAAGTGAGAATTGCCACCAAATTACAGTGAAAGACAATGGTGTTGGTATTGAACCTCATTTGCTGGACGATATTTTTAAAGACTTTTATACCTTCGGTAAAAATGGCAGCTATGGTCTGGGGTTACCCTTTTGCCGTAAAGTAATGCATGCTTTTGGAGGGGATATTATCTGCCGTTCTGAACTTGGAGAGTGGACGGAGTTTACTTTAACGTTTCCCGAGTATGATTCGCAAGCCGTCGCTAATATTAAACTCGATCTAATGAAGGCGAAATCTCTGCTTTATATTGGCAAAACGAGCATAGTGAATCGTTATCTCAGTGAGAAATCGTTCTATCTTGGTTTCCAGCTTAATGTCTTAGAGCCTGAGAGTGCTTTGCGTCGAGAAGAGTTTGAATTTGAGTTTGATCTGATCTTTGTGGATCTGCAAACGTTGGATGAAACGCCGGATTACTTAACCAAACTGGAACCTAAACTGCATTTTACACAAGCAAAAGTTTGCTATTTATATGACCAAAATCAGCGTTACGCGCTGACGATGGAGCGTCATTTAACCATTTACCCAATTGAAAAGCACAAATTGTTATTGGATGGATCGGCGATTATTGATGAACTACTCTTTGAAACGGAAGAGCTTATTGCCGATAAAAATGTTATCCCATTAAAACAATATGATTATGAAAAACGAATTTTGTTGGTCGATGATAACCAC
>NZ_NDIM01000072.1:0-10710 GCF_002241375.1 Vibrio sp. V19_P1S1T109
TGACTGAAGAGGCCGTCTAAATTTTAATCATTACTATGGCGATTTTTGTTAATAGGGATAACATCAACTTTGTATTATTTCAAAAAAGTGACATGGCAATGAATTTTCATATAGAAAAATAATAGATAGATACAGTATGCTACATCCGATAGCACTTTTTAATAAGATGAGAGTCAACTCAAGCTATCGACATTTTTATTATCTCATTATTAACTATTAGGTTACTCACTTTATGAAACCAGGCCGTACAGGAATAAGTCGTTTATTTTACGCTACAGGTTATTCAATGAAAGGCCTTCAGGCTGCATGGAAAAATGAAGCCGCCTTTAGGCAAGAAATCGTCGCTTCTATCATTCTAATTGCGATCACTTTTTTCTTGCCGGTCAATGAATTAGAACAGTTAATGATGATCGGTAGCTTAGTGCTGATTGTCATCGTTGAGCTTATGAATTCAGCCGTGGAAGCTGTAGTTGATCGCGTAGGTAGTGAGTGGCATGAGCTCAGTGGCCGTGCGAAGGATATAGGATCAGCTGCGGTTTTGATTGCACTACTTTTTGCTGCATTTACATGGATTTTTATTTTGGTACGCTAAATGAAGTGATCGTTTGAAAATTATTCGTTTTCTTACGTCGGTATTAGTTTTCTCCTAGCGCTATGTTTTGCCACCGCCGTTAACTTGCTTGTTTATTCTGTAGTCGCAGAGTAAATGCTGTTCAAAAAAAGCGCCCCAACCGGAGCGCTTCAACTTCAATATTCGATTATTCCCAATCAAGGATAACTTTGCCAGAAAGCCCGCTGCGCATAGCATCGAAGCCCGTTTGGAAGTCATCAATTTTGTAATGGTGAGTGATGATAGGCGTTAAATCGAGGCCAGATTGAATGAGGCTCGCCATCTTATACCAAGTTTCAAACATTTCACGGCCATAGATACCTTTGATCACCAAACCTTTGAAGATCACTTGGTTCCAATCGATCGCCATATCTGAAGGTGGGATACCTAATAAAGCAATACGACCACCGTGATTCATGGTTTTCAGCATAGAACTAAAGGCACTCGGTACGCCTGACATTTCAAGGCCGACGTCAAAACCTTCCGTCATGCCAAGTTCACTCATGACCTCTTCTAACTTTTGTTCCGCAACATTCACGGCGCGTGTCACGCCCATTTTGCGCGCAAGTTCAAGGCGATATTCGTTGACATCGGTGATCACCACATGGCGCGCACCAACGTGTTTCGCCACTGCGGCCGCCATGATACCGATTGGACCAGCACCAGTGATCAGCACATCTTCGCCGACTAAATCAAATGACAATGCGGTATGTACCGCGTTACCAAATGGGTCAAAAATCGAGGCTAGATCATCGGAAATACCATCTGGGATCTTGAAAGCATTAAACGCAGGGATAACTAAGTATTCAGAAAATGCACCAGTGCGGTTCACACCAACACCCACAGTATTACGACATAAGTGAGTACGACCACCGCGGCAATTTCGACAATGGCCGCAAGTAATATGACCTTCGCCAGACACGCGATCACCTAATTCAAAACCGCGAACTTCTTGACCAATGCCAACCACTTCACCGACGTATTCATGGCCAACCACCATTGGCACTGGGATGGTTTTTTGTGACCACTCATCCCAGTTATAGATGTGAACATCGGTGCCACAAATTGCGGTTTTCTTAATTTTAATCAGCAGATCGTTGTGACCAAGCTCAGGCATTGGCACTTCGGTCATCCAAATACCTTGCTCTGGTTTAAGTTTGGATAATGCTTTAATTTTCATCTAATGAGCCCCATTTCTTGGCCAACAGCAATAAACGCATCAATGGCGTGGTCGAGTTGCTCGCGGCTATGCGCGGCTGACATTTGTGTTCTAATACGAGCTTGGCCTTTTGGCACGACAGGGAACGAGAAACCAACAACATAAATGCCCTTAGCTAGTGCTCGTTCTGCAAACTCTGCTGCAACGATAGCATCGCCGAGCATAATCGGGATGATGGCGTGATCCGCGCCACCCATAGTGAACCCCGCGCCTTCCATACGAGTACGGAAATGCGCGGCGTTATCCCAAAGTTGGTCGCGAAGCGCGGCGCTTTCTGCCAGTAAATCCAGCACGCGAATCGATGCTGCAACAATCGCTGGCGCAACCGAATTAGAGAATAAATAAGGACGTGAACGTTGACGAAGCCAATCAATTACCTCTTTTTTACCGGAAGTGTAGCCACCTGAGGCACCACCCATCGCTTTACCAAGGGTACCGGTGATGATATCAATACGGTCAATCACATCATGGTATTCATGCGTACCACGGCCATTTGTACCCATAAATCCAACCGCGTGTGAATCATCCACCATGACGAGCGCGTTGTATTGATCCGCTAAATCACAAATCGCAGGCAAGTTTGCGACTACGCCATCCATTGAGAATACACCATCCGTTACGATGAGCTTATTACGAGCGCCCGCCGCATCGGCTGCGATCAACTGCTGTTCCAATTCTTGCATGTTATTGTTGGAGTAACGAAAACGCATCGCTTTACATAAACGCACACCATCAATGATTGAGGCATGGTTCAACGCGTCAGAGATAATCGCGTCTTCTTTATCTAAAATAGTTTCAAATAAACCGGTGTTTGCATCAAAACATGAGGTGTAAAGAATCGTATCTTCTTTACCTAAGAATTGAGAGAGCTTCTGTTCCAGTTGCTTATGGATATCTTGCGTACCACAGATGAAACGTACCGAAGCCATACCAAAGCCGTGACTGTCCATGCCTTGCTTCGCCGCTTCAACCAGCGCAGGGTGATTGGCCAAACCAAGGTAGTTGTTGGCACAGAAGTTCAACACTTCTTCACCAGTAGAAATTTCGACCGCCGCTTGTTGCTGCGAGGTAATCACACGTTCAGATTTATACAGACCTTCCGCTTTGATTTCCTCAAGCTGGTTTTGGATCTGTTGATAAAATGCAGAAGACATTGCTACGTCCTTATTTTTATATAGCGCAATAGCTATGGTGTAGGGCAGCCTAAACGAAAATAGACCCTTCATTTACACTGTAAAATCGCTTAATGGTATTTTAGTTGATCCCATTTACGACTATTATCCCATGACATGGAAAACCATTCGTGAACTTCAGGCACAAATACAATTATGATCACGCATCGTCTTATCGCCCTGCTGCCTGATTTAGCGGCTTTCATTCTCGTCGTCAATGAAGGTAGCTTTACGGCAGCCGCTCAAAAGCTGGGGGTAACACCTTCGGCATTAAGTAAATTGATTACCCGTTTAGAACAAGCGCTATCAGTGAAGTTATTTGAGCGAACCACGCGCCAGCTCTTAATCACTCAGGCAGGAAAGCGCGTTTATGATCAAAGTTTGTTGATGGTCAACGCTGCGCAGCAAGCGGTTGAGCTTTCCACCTCTGACCACACCGAACCTGCAGGTGCACTCACTGTTGCGGCACCTGAAGCATTTTTGAATTCAGTTCTGCAACCCCTTGTGCTTCCTTTTCTAACTCAATACCCTGAAATTCAACTTAAGCTGAGAGCTGCAGATGGTGCGATCGATTTATTCAAACACAATATTGATGTGGCGTTTAAACTGACTGATAAGCCAGATGAAAACTTGGTACTGCGTGAAATTGGCAAAACCCACTTAGTGTTGTGCGCCAGCCCAGAATATATAGCGGCCAGAGGCACGCCCACCCACCCTATCGAATTAACGGATCACGACTGCTTGTATCTTGCCGAAACCGAGCGTGACCATCTCTGGGATTTTCATAAAGAAGATGAGTTCCATACAGTGGCAGTCTCAGGCCGCTATGCAGTAAACCACTCACAAATGCGTTTGAACGGCGTGAAAAATGGCTTAGGTATCGGCATCTTCCATGATTTTGTCATTCAGCAAGCGCTCGTTGAAGGCAGCGTCGTCCGGCTATTAGCCGATTGGACGATCAAAAGTAATTACTACGGATCAATTGCCATGCAATATCCACAAACCAAGTACATGCCAGCAAGGCTGCGGGTGTTCATTGATTACGTCACTGAACATTTGGTCAGCAAACTCAATAAATAAAGGTTAATCATGCTAAAACGAATCCACCACGCGGCAATTATTTGTTCAGACTACGCACGTTCCAAAGCGTTTTATACTCAGATCTTAGGGCTGCCTGTTATTGCTGAAAATTACCGCGCCGCTCGCGATTCATACAAGCTGGATCTTGCTCTGCCCGATGGCGGACAAATTGAGCTGTTCTCATTTCCAAATACACCACCAAGACCAAGCTTCCCTGAAGCTCAAGGGCTACGACATTTAGCGTTTGTGGTGGACAGTGTCAGTGAAGTCAAAGCGTATTTAGAGGAAAAAGGCGTCATCGTCGAGCTCATCCGCGTTGATGAGTTCACTGGTCGCGAATACACATTTTTCGCCGACCCAGATGGTTTACCGTTAGAGCTTTATTCTGAATAGTGGAAGGAATCAAGGCTATTTTCTAACGCCAGTACAACAGATTAAATAATGGTGGCGCACGAGGAACTTGTTTTTCAAATCGTACACTTAGAGCCAAAAAAGTGTAGCTGTCTGAAACAAACAAGTTCAGTCGTGTCAGTAAAGGTGTCGTTGGAAGTGAATCTTGATGAAAGGTGGAGAAATGAGCAAAGGGACAGGGTTTCGTATGCTGTGTCTGTACTTTTCCCTCTTCAATTTGAACCAGCTCAAAACCATTAATGGTGCACAGTGTGGCCCAAACCCCCGCCGTATTGCCATGCGCGTTTATTACAGGCATAAGCGACACCAACACCCAACTGAGCGCGCTGGTGAGCAACATTATTCTGTTAAAACGGTTTAGGCGAATCATAGCAACACTCAATTTTTTCTTGTCGACACTATATAACGCAATGATAAAAATAACAGTGCGGCAGCGCTAAAAACTTAACAAATACCCTCAAGTTCGCTACAAATCGTTAGCTTAAAGACGACGTTTCAAGATGCATATCAATGTGACTCCATTCACGCTTTGTCTATCAATCCACCCAAACTAGGAAATATTCTTAACTCAGTTAGGCCATGCCCTCAAGTCAATCGCCAAGCCGATTTTTACAATCACTCTATGATGCAGCCAGACGGTTGCTAGCCATTCGACTCTGGTGTGAATTGACTGACAGCAGAGATTTCTTTGACGTGATTTTCTAAGGATTTCACATGCTAAAACTTTTGCAACAGGTTCGGCTACCGACCCTCGATCTCCCCGCAGCAGAACGCCGTAAAATGTGGTTCAAACCATTTTTACAATCATACCTTGTGGTGTTTATTGGCTACATGGCGATGTATTTAGTGCGCAAAAACTTCAACGTTGCACAAAACGATATGATTTCAACCTACGGCTTGTCGATGACACAGCTAGGGCTGATTGGTCTTGGTTTCTCCATCACTTACGGGATTGGTAAGACAGTGGTCTCTTACTACGCCGATGGCAAGAACACGAAACAGTTCCTACCTTTTATGCTGATCCTTTCTGGTATTGCAATGCTTGGATTTAGCATGAGCATGGGCGGTTCAAGCGTCAGCATTTTCCTAATGGTTGCTTTTTATGCGCTAAGCGGTTTTTTCCAAAGTACTGGTGGGCCATCAAGCTACTCCACTATCACCAAATGGACGCCCAAAAATAAACGCGGCACCTACTTGGGTTTATGGAATATGTCGCACAATGTCGGCGGCGCAGGTGCGGCAGGCGTAGCACTGTTTGGTGCAAACTATCTCTTTAATGGTCATGTTGTGGGCATGTTTGTGTTCCCATCAATCATCGCATTAGTGGTGGGTTTCATTGGTTTGCGTTACGGTAGTGACTCTCCTGAAGCATACGGTTTAGGTACGGTCGAAGAGTTGTTTGATGAAGCGGTCAGCGAGGAAGATATTGCCGCGGAAGAAAACCAAATGACCAAACGTGAGATCTTTGTTGAATACATTTTGAAAAACAAAGTGATTTGGTTACTCTGCTTTGCCAACATCTTCCTCTACATCGTGCGTATCGGCATCGACCAGTGGTCTACTGTGTATGCCTATCAAGAACTTGGTTTGTCAAAAGAAGCGGCCATTTCAGGCTTCACTCTCTTTGAAGTTGGCGCATTAGTCGGCACTTTAATGTGGGGTTATCTGTCCGATCTTGCTAATGGCCGCCGAGCTTTGGTCGCCTGTGTCTCTCTGGGACTCATCATTGTTGCGCTCGAATTCTATCAGCACGCCACCAGCGAGTTTATGTATCTCGCGTCACTGTTTGTGCTAGGTTTCCTTGTTTTTGGCCCACAATTACTGATTGGTGTTGCTGCGGTTGGCTTTGTGCCGAAAAAAGCGATCAGTGTCGCCGATGGCGTTAAAGGCACCTTTGCTTACTTAATTGGTGATAGTTTTGCCAAACTTGGCCTAGGTATGATCGCCGACGGTACACCGATTTTTGGCCTCACCGGCTGGAAGGGCACCTTTGCTGCGCTCGACACTTCAGCGATGATCTGTATCGTGCTGCTAATTTTTGTCGCTATCGCAGAAGAGCGTAAGATCCGCCATGAGAAAAGGCTAAAGCTGGCCGCAGCTGCCGCTTAGCTCCCAGCAAAATCAAACGCGATATTCTCTTTTATGAGTGTGTCGCGTTTTATTGTGCCACCCCTTCCTTTTTGACGCGCTAGACTCCTCTACAATGGCATCCATAGCAAAGGGATATATTGCTTGTTTAATTGTCTCTGTGGCGTTAGTTTAAGCTCCCTTTTTACTCAGGCAATATAAACAGCGGGGATTGTGATGATCAAAGTAGCACTAGTGGATGACCATATCGTGGTACGTTCAGGCTTTGCCCAACTCATGAACCTTGAAGACGATATCCAAGTGGTCGGCCAATTTAGCTCGGCAGCCGAAGCGCGCGCAGGGCTTCCCGGCACGGGGGCAAACGTCTGTATTCTTGATATTTCAATGCCTGATGAAAGCGGGCTGTCGCTGCTTCAAGATCTACCCTCTGGGATAGCGTGCATTATGCTGAGCGTTCACGATTCCGCGGCCATGGTCGAAAAAGCCTTGGAGGCTGGAGCAAGAGGCTACTTAAGCAAACGATGTAGCCCAGATGAACTTATCCAAGCCGTACGAACCAGCGCCCACGGTGGTTGCTACTTAACACCCGATATTGCGCTTAAACTCACCTCCCCCAAGCGCGAGGCAAAGCTATTGGCACAGTTGACCAAACGTGAACGGCAAATCAGTGAAATGCTGGCTGCCGGGCTGGATGTGAAAGCGGTCGCCAATGAGCTTGGACTTAGCCACAAAACCATTCATGTCCATCGCGCCAATGCAATGGATAAGTTAGGTGTGAGCAATAACGTGGCCTTAGCGAAATATTTTTCTGACTCATTCTAATGCCACGCTATTTTATTACGTCACTCTGCGCTTGGTTTCTGCTCTCTTGCAGTTGGTTTTGCTTGTGGGTTATCGCCTACTATTTTGTCAACGATCCGGAACTGGCGATCTTCTTCTTTCCTTTTGCTCTGCGTTTAGGCACTGCGCTGCACAGTCCACAACGTTACTGGCCCGCGATTTATGGTGCAGAATGGTGGCTGACGATTGCGCTCGCCATGCTAATGGAACAACCTCAATGGCTGACAGTACTCGCCGCCAGTATCGCAACGCTGCCCTTAAACCTGCTCGCCCAACGCTACTACCACGGAAGTCAGTGGCGTCGCTTTATTGTGATGGGCGGGTTGATCCTCGCCAGCGCTATCATTAATACGCTGGCCACCACCTACCACGGCCATACCGCGTCAATGGTGATGTTAGTCAGCATCACAGCTGGCTTAATGATTGTGCCAAGCTGCTATTTGATATGGAATTATCTTTTCCAAAGCACTTGGGTTCCACTGACGGCGAACTTAGTCTCTCGTCATATCGAATTTCGCACGCGTCACGTCTTACTCTACTCTTTACTATTTATTTTAAGCATTGCGCTGCAAATTGGTTTACCTGATGAACTTCGGCGTTTTGCGCCATTTTGTTTAGCCATCCCGATCATTTTGCTCGCTTTTCGCTACGGCTGGCAAGGTGCATTGCTCGGTACGCTGCTCAATAGCATTGCATTGATCGCGGCTCGTAGTGGTGTCTCTAATATGGAAATCACTGATCTCCTGCTCTCTCTTTCAGCACAAAGTTTAACCGGCATTTTGCTGGGAATGGGTGTGCAGCGACAAAGAGATCTCAACACCAAGCTGCGCCAACAGCTTGATCGTAACCAAAATTTGTCCCGCCAATTAGTCAAAGCTGAAGAATCTGTTCGGCGCGATATTGCTCGCGAGCTGCACGATGAGATCGGTCAAAACATTACCGCTATCCGTACTCAAGCCAGCATTATTCAACGCGTCGAATCTCAGCCCGTCACCAGCAATTGTGCTAAAACCATTGAATCTCTCTCTTTAAATGTTTACGACACAACTAAAAGTTTGCTAACCCGTTTACGCCCTAAAACCTTAGATGATTTAGGCCTAGTCGAAGCACTGGATCAACTGCTGCGTGACCTTGAATTTGAGACGCACGGCATTCAAACCCAAGTGGTTTGGACGGGGAATTCAACCGCTCAACTGCAAAAGCTAAGTGATGCCACCAAAGTGACCCTTTATCGATTGTGCCAAGAGGCGCTCAATAACGCCTTAAAATACGCGGAAGCTAGCCACATTGTGATTGAGTTTTCGTTGGCAAGTGATGTCACACTGTGCATTCACGATGATGGCATCGGTTTCAAAGCACAAGCGCAGCTGAACGGCTTTGGGTTACGGGGGATGCGTGAGCGAGTCGAGGCATTGGGTGGTCACTTTCAGATTATTAGCCACTGTCAGTCTACAACAGCCAACCACGATCTAGGCGAGAATGGCACTCAGCTTACCGTCACACTGCCCCACTTATAATCGTGGAATATAAAGCACTATGATAAATTTTCTACGCTCTAAACCACCGCAACCGCTTCTTGCATCAGCGCAGGAGGTTAACCAGCAGTACCGTTATTGGCGCTTTCACATCATGATGGCGATGTATGTCGGTTATGCGCTTTTCTACTTCACGCGTAAAAGTTTGAATTACGCCATGCCCGCGATGATTGCTGACCTCGGTTTAGATAAGAGTGATATTGGCATCATGGGCACGTTGTTTTACATCACCTATGGTATCTCAAAATTTCTGTCCGGGATTTTGTCGGACCGCTCCAACCCGCGCTATTTTATGGGCCTAGGGTTAATGGCCACGGGTTTTATCAATATTCTGTTTGGCTTTTCAAGCTCAATCAGTATGTTCATCTTACTCTGGGTGCTCAATGCTTGGTTCCAAGGTTGGGGATGGCCTTCTTGCTCTAAACTCCTGACAACTTGGTATTCGCGCTCTGAACGTGGTTTTTGGTGGGCGTTATGGAATACCGCTCATAACGTGGGGGGCGCGTTGATCCCATTACTGGTTGGCTTTCTCACTTTCCATTTTAGTTGGCGCGAAGGTTTTATTGTACCGGGCTGTTTAGCCGTTATTGGTGGGGTTTTCTTATGTTGGCGATTGCGTGATAAACCAATGACCCAAGGTTTACCCAGCGTTGGTCAATGGCGTAATGACGCCCTTGAACTGGCGCAAGAAAATGAAGGCCTCGGTCTTAGTACCAAACAGATTTTGCACAAATATGTATTAGGAAATAAGTACATTTGGTTACTCGCCTTGAGCTATGTACTGGTCTACATAGTGCGTACTGCCATCAATGATTGGGGAAATATCTACCTTACCGAGCAACAAGGCTATGATTTGATCACGGCTAATGGCGCACTTTCGCTGTTTGAAGTCGGTGGATTTATTGGATCGTTAGTCGCAGGCTGGGGTTCAGACAAACTGTTTGGCGGCAACCGTGGGCCAATGAACCTGATTTTTTCAATGGGCATTTTTCTTTCGGTGGCAGCGCTGTGGCTGATGCCGTTAACGGGGTTTGTATTCCAAGCCGCTGGCTTTTTTACGATTGGCTTTTTTGTCTTTGGCCCACAAATGTTAATTGGTATGGCCGCCGCGGAGTGTTCTCACAAAGATTCGGCTGGCGCAGCAACTGGGTTTGTGGGGTTATTTGCGTATATGGGCGCAGCGCTCGCCGGTTACCCGTTAGCCATTATTGTCGAGCAATTCGAATGGCGAGGTTTTTTTGTCACCATTTCTGTTTGCGCCGCTGTGATCGGCTTACTACTGCTGCCTTTCTTACAAGCTCAGTTTTCAGGCAGCGACCACCCCACGAACCATTGAACGTTATAACCAATCCAACGTTATCGTGAGGGGGCCACAAAGCTGATTAACCAAATAAGCGCTTCCAGATACTTGGGTTACGCTGCTCGTGGTATTCAACACGCAGTTCGTCTACCGTCCGCAGCGTTTGTTGAGCTTGCTCTAAATTTCCTTGCTCAAGATCCACTTCGATTTTGTCTAATGCCACTGAAAGCTTATTAAACCCTTCTAAATAGAGATCTTGCTTCTCCGGTGGATAATTTCCTCGTTTTGACTCTTCAACCAACTGACTTAATCTCTCAATGGGTGCTTGCATTGTTTCAACGCTGGTCGCTTCTGCCGCTTGTTTAAATTCAAGCTTCATTTGTTTCATGTTCTGTTTTAAGTCAACATTAGCCGCCGACACGCTAGCCGCAAATAATGCGCAAGCTGTTAATATC
>NZ_NDIM01000250.1:0-10701 GCF_002241375.1 Vibrio sp. V19_P1S1T109
GGCTACCGAAGGAAGCTCCGGACATATCATGGGCTTACAGAGGTATTGCTCGATTAGGGGGTTGGAAGAATACAAAGCGAACGGGTCGTGCTTCTATAAAGACATTATGGCAAGGATGGTTTAGGTTACAAACCATCCTTGAAGGGTATGAACTGGCTAAGTCTCTTGATTCACCAGACTTGTGATCAAGAGACAGACCCTAACCCTCCCCTCAAAGGGGAGGGAATTTAAAAGCGATCACTGTAATCAGCACCTTTCGGCACCGAAACGAACGCTTTTAGTCCCTCACCCTTTTAGGGGGAGGTTAGGAGGGGGTGTACAGAATTTAAAAGCGATCACTGAAATCAGCACATTTCAGCACCCAAAACGAACATGCTTTTAGTCTCACCCCTTCAAGGGAGACGAGGCCGCTTTTAGCCCCTCTCCTTCTGGAGGGAAGTTAGGTGGATGTACGGAATTTAAAAGCGATCACTGAAATCAGCACATTTCAGCACCCACAACGAACATGCTTTTAGTCTCCCCCCTTCAAGGGAGACGAGGCCGCTTTTAGCCCCTCTCCTTCTGGAGGGAAGTTAGGTGGATGTACGGAATTTAAAAGCGATCACTGTAATCAGCACATTTCAGCACCCACAACGAACATGCTTTTAGTCTCTCCCCTTCAAGGTAGACGAGAGCGCTTTTAGTCCCTCCCCCTTCTAGGGGGAGGTTAGGAGGGGGTGTACTACAAACTCACGCCAATGTTGCTCACGCCTTCGTCGCGTAGCTCTTGGCGTAGGTCTTTAATCAAATCAATATCTCGCTCTACGGCTTCACGCAAAGGGCGGAAAATAGCCCACTGCACATCCCATTCGGCGCAGACCGCTTCATTTTGTTTTTGATTGTCGTTGGTGATCTCTTCGCCCGTTTGCGCTTCTTCTAACTGCGCCACTGTCAGCACCGATACCTGACTGATTTTTTGCATGTTTTCATACAGATAATCGCGATCAAGCAGGCCGTGAAGTAGGTGAGACAAAGCCACACACGCATCAATTGCTGGGTACACAGCGTAAACATTAAAATCTTCTGAGCTTGGAATGATCTCTTCCAACTTCTCCAATTGGTTCTCGAAATTGATTTTGGCACTTTTTACCGTGAGCAATTCCCAAACACTGTCGAGAATATCTCGATATACTCGCGTGTGAGCAAATTCAGTATTGTCGCAAAACATGGCATAGTTCGGGTACATACGTTCACACAAACACGCCATAAAAGTAATTTGTTGCCAAGGTTCAAATTTCTCAAGACGAACCTGCAGAGGGTTTTGTAGCATAATCACTCAATCGCAGCAGAAAAAGACAGCGGAAGTGTACTTGATAACCAACAGGGAAAAAAGCAAAGCCGATGAACAATTTCACTCATAAACTCTATATTCTGACCGAACACAACGATATTTATCGACAAGCGATTGAACAGGCGCAGTTGAGCGGCTTAGCCATCACTGACGATCACAGCGAAGCAACCATTTTGCTGGCCGCGCCACCACTGGCAGCAAAGTATTTGGACGATTTTCCGCAACTGGAATGGTTGCACTCGGAATATGCAGGCGTCGACACCTTAATCTCGCCGCAACTTCGTCAAGATTATGAGCTCACCAACGTTAAAGGCATCTTCGGCCAGCAAATTGCTGAATACGTTCTGGGCAACCTGATTGCACACTTTCGCCACTTTGCTTGCTACGCGCAGCAACAAGCGGCCAAACAGTGGCAAACCCACCCTTATCAATCGATCAATGATAAAACCATGGTAATCCTCGGCACAGGCTCGATTGGCAGCCATTTAGCGAAAGTAGCCAAAGCCTTTGGTTTGCACGTGATTGGCGTCAACCGCACTGGCATCCCAGCCAAAAACGGGGGTTTTGATAAAACCTATCACATTAACGAGCTTGCTACTGCCCTCGCTCACGCGGAGGTTGTGGTCAGTACGTTACCCAACACGCCGCACACTAAAGGCTTGCTCAATCAAAGTACGTTGAGCCATTGCCACAATGCATTGCTGTTTAATGTCGGGCGCGGTAAAAACCTTGTTGAGAGTGATTTGATTGCATTGATTGAAGAGGGGCACATTCAACACGCCTACCTCGATGTATTTGAAAAAGAGCCATTAAGCGAAGATCACCCGTTCTGGACGCACCCTGCCATTAGCCTTACCCCGCACATCGCGGCAGTGAGTTTTCCTGAGCAAGTGGTGGAGATTTTCACCCGTAATTACGGCTTGTGGCGCGACGGGTTCCAACTTGAAAACAGAATTGATTTTGAAAAAGGCTATTAGGTCAAATAGCGGTTAATAATCGGCACTAAGCCTAGGGAAACCTTAACTCAATGTTACTATAGACACGCAAACCACTTGCCATTGCTGTCGAGAATACACTGCCGCATCGAACACGGGTTAATGCGGTAAAACAGGAACGGTATCGCCTAATGACACAAGGAGCAAATCATGCCTTCAGCCATCACTTCGTGGCTACAATCACTGAACATTAATTTAGAACAACTGCTGCCGATTGCTGAAGCACTTGGGCTTATCGCGCTTATTTCTATCGTTATCCATTTAGTGTTGCACCGAGGGGTGAGCCTATGGTTACAGCGGCGCACAACGAACGCACAAGTTTTACAAAACATTCTGTTTAGCAAAAAGCTTTTCAGCCGCTTTGCCTTGTTAATTCAAGGGATTGTCATTTCAATCCAAACTCAGTTATGGCTTAGCCACGCCAGTGCGACTTACGAACTGCTGCATACACTGACCTTACTGTGGATTATTCTATTTGGCTTATTAAGCAGTTACGCCCTGCTCAATGTGGTGGAAACGTTACTTTATCGCAGCGCAACCAGCCGTAATATTCCGCTCAAAGGCATTATTCAAAGCATCAAAATCATCGCATTTGTTATCGCCGCACTGTTTGCGACGTCGATTTTAATTGGCAAATCACCAGTGCTACTGCTGAGCGGTTTAGGTGCGATGACCGCGGTCATCATGCTGGTATTTAAAGACCCGATTTTAGGGTTAGTGGCGGGGATTCAGCTTTCAGCGAACCAAATGCTAAGCGTCGGTGACTGGCTCGAAATGCCCAAATATGGCGCAGACGGTAACGTCATCGACATTAGCCTGACCACAGTCAAAGTGCAAAACTGGGATAAAACCATCACCACTATTCCGACTTATGCCTTGATCTCTGATTCGTTTAAAAACTGGAAAGGGATGCAAGAATCAGGCGGCCGACGCATTAAACGCAGCGTATTAATTGATGCCAATAGCATTCACTTTCTGACGCCAGAAGAGCAAAGCTACCTACGCAAAGCACAACTTTTAGAGCCCTACTTGGCCGAAAAAGAACAAGAGCTCAACGCCTATAATCAGATGAGCCAACTCGATTTAGCCTGCCGTATCAATGGCCGCCGCTTAACCAACATTGGCAGTTTTCGTGCCTATCTAGAACGTTACTTGCGTAACCATCCCCAAATTCACCAAGGCATGACATTAATGGTGCGCCAACTGGCCCCCACGCACGATGGCGTCGCGCTGGAAATCTATTGTTTCACCAATACGGTCGTGTGGGTCGAGTATGAAGGTATTCAATCGGATATTTTTGACCACATTTACTCCGTACTGCCCGACTTCGGCCTACGCGTTTCTCAAGCGCCAACTGGCAGTGACTTTCAAGCACTCGCAAGGTAAACATGACATTGCCTGAGTTTCCTCCCCCTAATGGGGGAGGGTTAATCGTAAAGTGATCGAGAAGGGTTACAGTTTAAAGCGGTTAATTTCTTGTTGAAGCTCTTTAGATAAGCTAGAAAGCAATTCAGCTTGTTGGGAAGCTTCTTGCGCTTCTTTTGCCAGTTCATCAGAGACGTCGCGTATACCTTGGGTATTACGCGTAATTTCCTCTGTGACTGACGCCTGTTCTTCTGCGGCGGTTGCAATTTGGGTTGCCATATCGCTGATCGTGCCGACCGCTTCACCAATTTTCACTAAGCTTTGCGCGGCCACGTTAGCATCTTCCACGCTACTTTCGGAAAGCTTGCTACTCTCAGTCATGATGTTCACGGCCTGAGTCGTGGTTTTCTGCAACGTTTCAATCGTCTGTTGAATCTCTTGCGTCGAACTGTGCGTTCGTTGGCTGAGTACCCGAACTTCATCCGCTACCACCGCGAATCCACGCCCTTGCTCACCCGCCCTTGCCGCTTCAATCGCCGCATTCAGTGCCAGTAAGTTGGTTTGCTCAGCAATGCCCTGAATCGCTGACAAGATCGTATTGATGTTTTGTGCATGCTGGTTCAAGTTCTCAATGACTTCTTTGGCTACCGTCATCTCTTTCGACAACTCACTGATCGACTGTTGAGTATTTTTCACCTGCTCAACGCCGTGGTTAGAAATTTTCACCGTATCCAAAGAGGTGGCCGCTGTATTATCTGCATTGCCTGCAATCTCTTGCGTTGCGGCCGCCATTTCGTTAATCGCAGTGGCCACCATGTTGATTTCATCTTGTTGCACCATAATGCGTCGGGTACGTTCATGGGCTTGCGCTGCGGTGTTTTCTGCTTGCAGTGTTAACCCTTGCGACACTTCATGGAAACGCTTGATCATGCCGTGCATATTACCGACGAACTGATTAAAGTTATTCGCCAGTGCGCCTACTTCATCTTGATAACGTGGTTCAATGCGCTGCGTAAGGTCAGCATCACCGTCTGCAATTTCCGCTAATGCTTGGGAGACTCGGCCCAAGTCACGCAGTAAGAAGCCAACCAATGCCGAAAACACGATCACGACCAAAATTGTAATGGCGACTGATATCGAGGTTAATTGCATAAAGAGAGCGCCAATATTGGTGTACTCCACCTCTTTATCGAGCTCAATGCCGAGCACCCAGTCAGTCTCAGGAACGGCAGTAAAGAATAATAATTTTTCGACATCACCAACCATCACGGTTTGTATTTTGTTCTCTGCCATTGAGCGGTCGATGACTTGCTGCGTTAGGTTAGGGCTATAAGAAGCCAGCGGTTTGAGAATCAAATCTTTATTACGGTGTGCAACAATTAACCCTGTATCACGGTTGATCAACATAGCGTTTGATTTTGCCCCTGCATCAATCGCAATGACATCCTTCACCAATTGATCAATTAACACATCAGCACCAATAACGCCCCAAAACTGTCCGTCTTTCTTAATCGGTTCAGCGAGCGTTACCATCAAAGCGCCCGTGATCGCATCAGCATAGGCGGCAGTTAATATCGTGCCGGAGCTATTTTTCGCTTCTTGATACCATCCTCTTGTCCGAGGATCATAGCTTGCATTGTCTGCGCCTCGAGACGGAATAGAACGGTGCATGGTGCCTTGCTCAGTGCCGAAGTAGAGTAAATCAAATTGTGCGCCTTGCTGAGCTTGCTGTAAAAAAGGCAGTGAATCTTCCTTCATTGTGTGAGGGATCACCGCGCTAATAACTTTGCTACGAACATCCAACCATTGGCTAATCGAACTCGTTGCCGATTTCGAGATACCATACACCCTTTCCTTGATGCCACTCTCCGTTTCATCTTTCAATAAATTTGCCGACAGTAACGTCAACACCACCGCCATCACAATAACAACAAGCAAACTTGTCATTATCAACTTACCTTTTAACGATAGATTCACAACTCACCCCCATTGGTGAAATAGATTAGGTTTTGTTTGTAAGAATCGCCCACTACACATGTACACTTTGCACTCACACCGCGTCGTAATTAACCGACAAAAAGTCCAAGCCACAATCTAAGCCACAAAGCGTTATCGTTTAGTTGCTAATGGATACAAATCTTTTACACCTATTAAAAGTAAGTTACTGCTATTAACAATGCAATTAACACGGCAAAACATTGCGCTCAATCTATCACCTCATAACCTAAACTGCGCAACGTAACCGCAAAAGCTTGCTTTGTGGTGGGCTCTCCATGAATCAAATGAATTTGCTTAGGCTTAGTCGCAATGCCCTCAATAAAGCGCAACAAATCGGCTTGGTCGGCATGGGCAGAATAACCCGACATACTGTGAACCTGTGCATCCACAAGCACGTCATCGCCATCGATCATCACCGAGTGATCTCCTTGCGCAATTGCTCGACCCAGAGTGCCTTGAGCTTGGAAGCCCGCAAAGATCACATCGGTTCTTTTATCAGGCAACAGCGCTTTTAAATAGGCCATCACTCGGCCACCTTCACACATGCCAGACGCGGCCACCACAATCGCCGCTTCCCCTGTTGAGGCTAAACGGTTGACCAATGCTTGATGGCTTCGATGATCTTGAACGGTAATACACTGTTCAAACGCAAGCGGATGTCTTTGTGCATCCAAACGCTTTTTCGCCTCTTTTCCCCACAATTTTTTAAACTTTCGGTAAGATTTCGTCACCTGTTGCGCCATGGGTGAATCTAAAATAATCGGAATATTGCCATCGATTTCACCGCTGAAGATCAATTGTTCAATATCAAACAGCAGCTCTTGTGTTCGGCCCACACTGAATGCTGGAATTAAAATGGTGCCACCGTCTTGTAAAGAACGGTTGATGATGTCCTTTAAGCGCTGCGCCCGCAGCTGCACATTGTCGTGGGTTTTGTTCGCGTAGGTTGATTCAATCAGCAGATAATCAGCGCGAGGCGGAGAGACTGGGTCTGGCAATAACGGTGTGTTGCTGGGACCTAAATCCCCTGAAAACAAGACAATTTCATTATTTGGCAGTTTCACTTCAATAAACGCTGAGCCTAAAATATGGCCCGCAGGCGTAAAGCGAAAATAAGTATTGTCTAAATCACGAGAAATACGCTGCCACACGCCATAATTCACCGGCTTTATTTGTTTATTCAGCCTTTCTAATATTCTTGTACGCTGTGCTTGCCCTAAGCCAAGTTGAAGCTTTAACCCATCTTCTAACATTAATGGGAGTAATTCTGCGGTAGCGGGTGTGCAATAAATAGGCTGATGAAAACCAGCCGCTAATAACCAAGGTATACGGCCGATGTGATCAATATGCGAGTGAGTTAACAACAACGCCTGCAGATGAGTTAATGGAAAATCAATCGCCATTGGTCGGCTATCACGCCCTTGAAATAAGCCGCAATCAACCAAAATCCCTTTCTTCCCAAGCCTCAGCTCATGACAAGAGCCCGTGACGGTCTCTTTTCCACCGTGGTGGATGATCTGCATATTCAATCCTTTCATTTTTTATGGCGTCATTGAATCGATAGTGCGCGCTATTTATTCATCACAACATATGGTCTGTTAAAAAATTCGTCACAGCTGACAAAGTTTCATTCTAACCGATGTATAGGCCACTAATATTTTTGCCCTAAAACACAAAAGGGTTCATCACAATATGATAAACCCTTTTTTGATACCGTAATCTAATTTAATTAGTACGTCACTAAGCTCTCTTCTGGAATTTCTCCTGAATTGTTCCTCTTCCACACCAAATCACAAATACCATCACTAGGGGTAAAACCTGTCGGTGCTTCAAGCAGCAGCTCACGGATCCGCTCATGATCAAAGTTATGGCAAGCAATATCGAGCTCTTCCAAAAGATGCATGTATTGAGGTAACGGTAAGTTCACTTCTGTCGCAGTCATGATTCGTTCATGTGCCGTATTCTCAACATTGTCACCAATCAAAAGCTCTTCATACAGCTTCTCTCCAGGGCGTAGCCCGGTATAACTTATCTCAATGTCACCGTATGGGTTAGATTCGTCTTTCACTTCCAACCCAGAAAGCTGAATAAGATTTTTGGCAAGATCTGAAATACGCACAGATTCCCCCATATCGAGAACGAAGACATCACCACCTTTGCCCATCGCTCCTGCTTGGATCACTAACTGTGCGGCTTCTGGAATGGTCATAAAATAACGCGTTATTTCAGGATCAGTAACAGTTAAAGGGCCGCCTGTTGCTATCTGTTTTTTAAACAGTGGTACCACGGAACCAGAGGAACCCAGCACATTACCAAAACGCACCATACAAAAACGGGTGCCTTTAGGCTTCTCATTTTCTTGCTCTGCCAAGGCTTGTAAACCTAATTCAGCCATGCGCTTAGTCGTACCCATTACATTAGTAGGCCTAACTGCTTTGTCTGTAGAGATAAGCACAAAGGACTCAACCTGAGCCTCCACTGCAGCTTTTGCAGTGTAGTATGTACCAAACACATTGTTTCGTACCCCTTCCACTACGTTGAACTCAACCAAAGGAACATGCTTATAGGCGGCGGCATGGTAAATGGTTTGAATGCTAAAGCTTTTCATCACCATTGATAAACGATTAATACGCTGAACAGAACCAAGCAGAGGTACGATTTCAATATTTAGTTTTTTGCGGACAATAAGTTGACTAAGCTCTCGATCAATTTGGTATAACGCAAATTCAGACAACTCAAAAAGAATCAACTTTTTCGGCTGGCTGAGGATAATTTGTCGACACAGCTCTGAGCCAATCGAGCCCCCAGCCCCGGTGACCATAACGACTTTATCTTTAATGTTTGCTTCCATTAACGAGCGCTGTGGTGTAACCAGATCTCGCCCAAGTAAGTCCTCGATCGCAACGTCTTTTAGCTCATCAATACTCGCCTTACCTTCAACAATATCTTTCATATCTGGTACGGTAAGTACTTCCGCTGAAAGGTGAACCAAGGACTCCAATATTTTCTTTCTTCGAGCACGCGAAGCACTTGGCACTGCGAGTAGTATCTGCTTTACATTATGCTTAGCAACTAACCTATCTGCATGACCAACATTATGTACACACAACCCCATAATCACGGTGTTTTCAAGGGTTTTATCTTCATCAATAAACCCTACTACTTTATGAGTTTCCGAATTTCTGAGCGCTAGTGCAAGCTGCCTTCCAGCTGAGCCTGCCCCATAAATCAGCACTGGCTTGTTTCCTT
Organism: Vibrio sp. V19_P1S1T109; assembly: GCF_002241375.1. Lineage (NCBI taxonomy): Bacteria > Pseudomonadati > Pseudomonadota > Gammaproteobacteria > Vibrionales > Vibrionaceae > Vibrio > Vibrio sp. V19_P1S1T109. The sequence goes on from NZ_NDIM01000250.1 coordinate 8,938, forward strand.
GACCATTGAGTTGGGCAACGAGCACACGAACAATAAGTCGCGAGCCTCCACACAAAAGGCAGAGAAAGGTTCCGTAAATAATGGGTAAAGAACGCGGAATAGGCGCACTAAAATAAAATGCAAGAACGGCAACAGAAGCCGCTGAAATCACCGTGCCAATACTGACCACCGCTAACGCATGAAAAGTAAGGTAACGCAATACCGCACGGTAAAGCCCAAGCCGTGTGAAAGAAAGGATGGTGATGATAGCAACACAACCCAGAAGATAAGGAACCGTTGGTGATTTGATCAAAACAATATCACCAATTCTTACCCAATAAGCAGCATAAAAAGAGAAGACGATAAAGAAAAGGTCAATAATGACACTAATAATGCGCTTATTAACCCGCGATAAGTTCCAGATAAAGTTCAGCCTAGCCATATTATTTCTCTATATAAACCAACGCCAGTATTGTACTGGCGTTGGTTTAAAAAGTCTTTGTAGATAAATTGAAAGCAGTGTTACTTCACAGCATCACCACTACCACTGCCCGTTGCTGTCATTAATATGTACTTGAAGTAATCTTTTAACGTCAAGGTATCAATCATCTGCTTATCTGTTTTTGCCAATAGCTGCGGTGTAGACATATCAATATTTTGCACCTGAGCAAGGCCAGTGATACCAGGTAGAACATCATATACCCCTAATGCATCACGTTCTTTAATCAGTTCTTCTTGGTTGAACAAATTTGGACGCGGCCCCACCAAGCTCATTTCACCTTTCACCACGTTAATCAACTGAGGTAATTCATCGATTTTGGTTTTACGAAGAAAAGCACCGAGTTTAGTGATTGACGCATTGTTCGCCAAGTGGCTTGCTACAGACTTGGTTTCTACCGACATGGTACGAAACTTAATCAACTTGAATGGCTTTTTATTTCTGCCTACTCGAGTTTGAACAAAAATCGGCGAACCTGTGTCGAAGAGGCCAATAATGGTGACAATCAATAGCACTGGCCACAGAAACAGCAAGCCAAAGAAGGCGGCTAGGAAATCTAAAAGACGAATCATATATTACCACTGTTATTTTTTGACTGAAGAAAGGCTTCTGCCGTTTTTTTAAAGCCTTCCTCTAACGTTTGAGGAGGTGTCCAATCTAATGTTTTTTTCGTATGAGTAATATCCACCTGTAATGAACCAAGCAGTCTATCCACAACATCTTGCTTACCAAATACTTTTCCAGCAAGTTTATAACACCACTTTGGAACTGGCAGCTGCCATGTCGATTTGCCCAGGGACAAAGCCATCAGCCTAACCATCTCAGAGGTAGAAACATCATGATCATCAGAAACTAAAAAAACTTGATTAGCTGCTTTGGGATGCTCAATACAAGTAACGATAAGATCAACCAAATTATCGACAGATACCAAACTACGCTTATTGTTGGTGACACAACCAAACGGTAATGGAATACCTTTTGAAACTAAGTTCATCAGAGAAGCGAAATTGGCTTTTACGCCTGGTCCATAAATCAATGTTGGACGAATAACTACAACTTCTATCCCCGTGTCTTGGGAAAGTTGTAAAAGCTGTTTTTCTGCTTCAGATTTGGATCTTCCGTAAAAATCCTCAGGCATGTGTCTATCATTTGAAGTAAACGGCTGACCTGCGTTTGTCACTTCACCATTAACTTTAATAGTACTTATGAAAATAAATCGTTTTACTCCCGATTGGACCGCTTGTTTAGCTAAGTTTACGGTTCCTAGTGTATTAACTTTTTTATAA
>NZ_NDIM01000209.1:0-10597 GCF_002241375.1 Vibrio sp. V19_P1S1T109
GTTTATTAAGCCCTACCTCTGGCAGTGTTGATGTGCTGGGGTTAGCGATCCCAAAACAATCAGAGCAATTGCGCCTAAAAATTGGTTATATGACACAAAAATTTTCGTTATACGATGATTTAACCGTAGAGGAAAACCTACAATTTATTGGACAAATTTTTGGTATGCCGCGCAAAGCATTGGCACAACGGCTCAATGAACAGTTGTGCACTTATGGGCTTGATCAGCGCCGAAAACAACGCGTAAGTGGGATGAGTGGCGGCCAAAAGCAGCGCTTGTCACTAGCAGCAGCCACGATGCATAAACCTGAACTGCTGTTTTTGGATGAACCAACGTCGGCGGTCGATCCTGAAAATAGACGGGAATTTTGGGAACAATTGTTCGATCTTTCAGACCAAGGCACCACCATTTTGATCACCACTCACTACATGGATGAAGCGGAACGCTGCCACCGTTTAGCCATCATGGAATCGGGTTTAATTCGTGCAGATGGTGAGCCAGAAACCTTAATGAACACGATGGGCGTCAACATTGTCGAAGTCCGAGCCCATAATTTGCGCCAATTAAAAGAAAAAGTCATGGCTCGGGCGGAGGTTCGCTCTGCTGCGCAACTTGGCATCCGCTTGCGGATCCTTATTCATCAACAAGTCACACAACCTATCGCGTGGCTAAAAACAACCTTCCCTGAACTGGCTGAAGCTGAGATGAATCTAGCTCGCCCAAGTTTGGAAGATGTCTTTGTCACTGTGACTGGCAAGGGGCGTCAATGAAAGCACTGTTTCGAATGAAAGCGGTGATGGTGAAAGAGATACGCCAACTCTCGCGAGACAAAATTACGTTTGGCATGGTAGTGATGATCCCACTGATCCAGCTGTTGCTGTTTGGCTTTGCCATCAATACTGACGTACGCAATATTCCGATCGCCATCGTTGATCAAAGTGAAAGTACCCTCGGACGGTTAATTGTAGAGTCAGTCAAAGCCACACAGGTTGTGAGCGTCAAACACACTTTTGCCACAACAGAGCAAGCTGAACATGCGATTGAACAAGGTAACGTGAGAGCAGCGCTGATCCTGCCAAAAGATCTCACTCAGCGCGCGGTGCAAAACCGCGTGTTAGGCCAGTGGATTGTTGATGGCTCCGATACGATGATCAGTGCCTCCATTTTAGGTCTGCAATCCATGCCGCTGACCGATTTTGATTTTGACATTCGTCCAGCCACCGTCAAAACCTTTGAAGTCACGCTGTTTTATAACCCCACTCGCCGCTCTGCGGTTAATATCGTGCCCGGTTTACTGGGGGTTATTTTAACCATGACGATGATCCTCTTCACCAGTGCCGCGATTGTGCGAGAAAAAGAGCGCGGCAATTTAGAACTGCTGATCACAACGCCAATTCACTCTATTGAGCTTATGGTCGCCAAAATTGTGCCCTATATTTTTGTCGGATTAATTCAGGTCTTCATCATCTTGGGCTTAGGGCATTTTATTTTTGACGTGCCCATTAATGGTGCGATCAGCCAAATTCTCTTCGGTACGCTGCTGTTTATCGCCGCCAGTTTGACCTTAGGTTTGGTGATTTCAACCATTGCTTCCACTCAACTGCAAGCCATGCAAATGACTGTTTTTATCTTACTGCCTTCAATTTTACTTTCTGGATTTATGTTTCCCTACGAAGGCATGCCAGTAGCAGCGCAGTGGATTTCTGAAGCGTTGCCTGCGACTCACTTTATGCGCATGATCCGCGGGATTGTGTTGCGCGGTGCTAACCTCATGGATCTATGGCGAGATGCATTATGGATGTTAAGCTTTACCGTCGGTGGGATTATCGTCGCGTCGTTGAGATTTAAGAAATCCCTTGATTAACGCCATTCACATTTGAAGGCTAATTTTTAAGCCAAAAGAAGGAAACTAACATGTTAAAGTCACTGATGACCAAAGCGTTATTGTGTGTAGGCCTGATCTCCAATACCTCAGATGCATTGGCATCAGAGCGCTCAACGATAGCATGGCAATGGATTGAAAATGGCGCGCTTTTAGTCGATGTTCGAACCGCAGCAGAATTCGCAGCGGGCCATATTGAAGGTGCGTTCAACTACCCACTTGATACTGTTAGCAGTGCTTTTTCTCACATCGATAAACAACAACCGATTGTGGTTTACTGCCGCAGCGGCAATCGATCGGGCCAAGCCATGGCCTATTTACTCGAGCAAGGGTTTACTCAAGTACATAACGGCGGCGGTTTAGAGGAAATGATCATTCATCCTTCGGCAATAAAGCCGCTCAATTGATGTTAACCTACTTACATTCACGTTATCGCTCTGTTTGTTCTTAATTGGCTCTCAAAGCGCAACAGAAAGACACCGCTTGTTATTCGGCAACAATGATCGATTTTTTGATTGGAACGTAGAAGATGTTCGATAACCAATCTCAACGGTATACAGCATGCAAACGTACAAAACCTTACGCTTGATCCTAGGCGATCAGCTCAATATCAAGCACTCTTGGTTTAACAAAACGGATGATTCCGTGCTATACGTGGTAGCTGAACTTAAACAAGAAACAGGCTATGTAAAACATCACATTCAAAAAATCTGCGCCTTTTTTGCCGCGATGGAAGCTTTTGCCGAATTATTGCAAAGTGAGGGACACCAGGTTCTCTACTTGACCCTTGATGAAACTGCCGATTATTTGCAGCTACCACCATTGATTAGTGATCTGTGTCATCAGATCAACGCAGAATACTTTCACTATCAGCGACCTGACGAATACCGAGTTTGGCAACAGTTGCAGGAGTTAAACCTCTCTCATGCACAAGTGACTTGTTTTGATACTGAACACTTTTTATTGCCTTTTGACGAGATCACTCAGCATTTTAACACCGACAAAACCACTATTATGGAGCCGTTTTATCGCAAAATGCGTAAGCGATTCGGTATTCTTCTGCAAGATGATCATCAAACGCCTTTGGGTGGGCGTTGGAATTTTGATCACCAAAATCGCAATAAGCTCAGCGTGCAAGACATAGAAAACCTACCCAAACCACTTAGCTTTCAAAACGATGTCAGTGCAATTTATAACCGTTTACAGCATCATAATATTCACGTTTTCGGCCTGTATACTCCTTCATTGTTATGGCCGATTAACCGCTCACAAGCGCTGTCATTATTGACCCACTTTTGTCAGTACGGCTTGCCGCTGTTTGGTCGCTTTCAAGATGCAATGACGGCAAAGAGCCCACATCGTTGGAGCCTTTACCATAGCCGGCTCTCTTTTGCACTCAACTGCAAACTACTATCGCCTGCAGAAGTCATTCAAAGTGCACTCATGCGATTTGAGAATGACAATACGATGGATTTAGCACAAATCGAAGGATTCATTAGGCAAATTTTGGGCTGGCGTGAGTACATTCGAGGCATTTATTGGGCGAACATGCCCCAATACGCCAAGCACAACGCCCTTGACGCTCAACGACCTCTTCCTCACTATTATTGGACAGGGGATACTCGTATGCATTGTGTTAAACAAGCCGTAACTCAATCACTGGAATTTTCCTACGCACACCATATCCAACGTTTGATGATCACGGGTAATTTTGCACTCCTATCAGGTTGCGAGCCGGATGAGGTGGATGACTGGTACTTAGGTATTTATATTGATGCATTGCAATGGGTAGAAATGCCCAATACCCGAGGTATGGCTCTGTTTGCTGATGGGGGAATTGTTGCCACCAAGCCTTATGCCGCAAGCGGCTCTTACATCAATAAAATGAGTGATTACTGCAAAGATTGTCACTACCAAGTAAAGAGCCGTAGTGGTCTAAATTCATGTCCATTCAATAGTTTATATTGGCAGTTCATGCTCACTCATCGTGAACGGTTAGCCAAAAATCCAAGGATAGGCATGATTTATAAAAATTGGGATAACACTGAAAACGCCACTCAACAAGCAATCTTAGATCAAGCTCAATACTATCTACACCATATTGAAGAGCTGTAGTTCGCCGGTTTACTGGTCACGTTTTGATTTATGCAATTTGGTGAGCACGCTGCAAGTAACTATAATCATGCTATTCGATTAAATATCAGTGAGTGATTATGCAACAACAGCAAGTCCATATGGACCAACGTATTTGCCAGCAATGCTCAGAAAAACAAAGCTTGCCTTTTGACTTCACCATGGCTTTCCAACCCATAGTTAACGTTGCAGATAACACCATCTTTGGCTACGAAGCACTCGTACGAGGTCTGAATAATGAATCGGCTTACTCCATCATTGAACAAGTCAGTGATGACAACCGATACCGCTTTGACCAACTTTGTCGAATCAAAGCGATTAAACTCGCGGCTAAACTAAAACTGTCAGGTATTTTGAGCATTAATTTTTTACCTAATGCCGTTTACCAACCAGAGCGCTGTATCCGCACCACATTAGAGGCAGCAAAGCAGTTCGGTTTCCCGACAGAACGGATCATGTTTGAATTTACTGAGGTGGAAAAAATCGTAGACACAGCGCACATAAAACGGATCGTCGCTTATTACTCCAACCTAGGATTTACTACCGCGATTGATGATTTCGGTGCAGGCTACGCCGGGCTTGGGCTATTGGTTAACTTCCAAACTAAAATAGTAAAATTAGATATGTCACTGCTGCGTAATATCGATCAAGACATCACGAAGCAAGCAATCGTCCGTCATACTGTCGCAATGCTCATTGAGCTAGGGATTTGTCCACTCGCTGAAGGTATTGAAACTCAACAAGAAATGTTATGGCTAAAACGACTCGGCATTGAACTCATGCAAGGCTACTATTTTGCGAAACCTGAGTTTGAAGCGTTGCCTACAGTGACGTTTTGAACCATAACATCAGCCTCTAATTTTGTGGATCCATCAAACCACGAAATGCTTGGGCATAAGTTTCAACTGTTCAATACGGCCCGACATGGCTGTTTCCACCTCGGCTAACCACTCATAACGTTTAGTGTATAGACGGCGTTTATTGCGATTTAGCGTCTCAACACCTTTACGGTTTGGCGTGGTTGGCAAACGGTACAAATATTTACTCATTTTCTCTGCTTCGTACTCTGTCCACAGTTCATCGTAATCAAAGCTTACTGATTTGCGCTTTGAGCCAATATAACGCAACGCTTGATACATATGGCCGCGGTTAGAAATCGCATACAGGTTTTCAACCCCTAAAATACGCGCTAGCGTCATGATCATTTCAACCATCAGTGCTTTGGTTCTTAAACCGTGAGTCGTGCGCGTCAAATCTTTAATGATTTGATTACGATCGCTCACACCACTGCTTGGACCTTGTAGTGAACCAATGTAAATACTGCGCCCTTGATCAGAAACATTGAAACTGATCGAGTAAATTTTCTGCCCTTTTTCATCCGTCAGTTGCAGCCCCAACGAGCCTTCTCTTATCTCTCCACTGCACAGGCTTAATGAATAACTCGCCCCATTTTTGTCGTAAAAATCAAAAATAGAGAAGCCTGATTCTGAGAAAAACTTCGCAGCATTAAAGCCAAACTGTTCAACTAAGTAGATAAAATGTTGATTAATGTGCCATGTACGCTCTTTGGCAGACCAATTGACGCAGAGATAAGGTTTTAATGGTTTTTCCAAAAACTGTGGGCATTGCTTCAATACCTCCGCTAACTCGGAGCACGAAAACAGCCTCAGCATACTTTTTAGAGCATAGGCATTGGTCACGCCCCATAAACAAAAACGGATATTCTTCCTGATTTTAGACCAGCCTTTGGTATTGGGGTAAATCGTTTCGGAGAGTTCAGACAGGCTAAACAGGTAGTCGAGTTTATTTTCAATTATCATAGTATGGACCAGAATTTCAGCAGCTAGGACAGCCTCAAACATTGGGGAGTCGCTCATTGAAAATAATGTACAGTGTTTCATTGAGAGGTGCTGTCCTGAGTTTGTATGAAAATGTCAGCCTTCGTCATTAGCTATTTACTTAGCGCGCTAACTAAATTATATTACTTAGCACGCTAAGTAATATGTGACTCGTTATGATTGAAAACACGCACACCCTGAAAGAATTATCACTCGCTGAGCAGTTTGCTCGTCTCTCACGCTTATGGAAAATGGTGGCGGACCGAGAACTCTCACCCTTGGGCCTTACCCATCCTCGTTGGACCGCATTGTGGAAATTACAGCGTCTCGGTGACAACGTCAGTCAAAAAACCTTAGCCGAAGCGTTAGAAATAGAACTGGCTTCTTTGATGCGAACTTTAAAGCAGCTCGAAGAACAATCGCTGATCGAACGTCACTGCTGTCACAACGATAAGCGCGCTCGAATCGTCAGTTTGACGAGTAACGGGCGTGCTCTTATCAAGCAGATGGAAACCCGTATTTTGCAAGTTCGCCAAAACTTACTGGGTAATATTGACGATCAACAATTGCACCAACTGACTCTTACGCTCGAACAAATCTCACACAACGCTCTAGATACGCTCAGCAAACCGATAGCAACACCTTCAAAGGAACAATAATTACTTATGACACCTGATCAAAAATTTGCACTTTGGATCAAATATTCCATCGTCGCTTTTATGGCGCTCTTTGCCTATTTTTTGGTGGCCGATTTGGCTATGCCTTTAACACCGCAAGCCATGGCAACGCGGACTGTGACCAAAATATCTCCCCGAGTTAATGGTCAAATCAGTGATGTTTTTGTCACTAATAATCAAACCGTACACAAGGGTGAAGTACTTTTCACCATCGACCCACAACCCTATCAACTGGCGGTAGAGCAGGCCCAACTCAATTATGAACGTGCGGTACAAGGTAACGCTCAATTGGATGCATCGATTGCTGCGGCAGAAGCTAATGTTACGGCAAGCCGTATCGTTGCCGATCAAAAGTTGCGCGAAGCTAACCGATTAAACACTCTGTTTGCACGCAATGGGACTTCTCAGCAACTTAAAGACGATGCACAAAGTGGCGCTACCGCCGCGAAAGCCAATTTGGTTGCAGCGCAAGCTCACCTGCAAGAATTGCACGTCAGTCGAGGTAATAGTGACGAGAGTAACGTCAGCATTCGCGCCGCTTTGAACCAATTGGCGCAGGCCAAGCTAAACCTTGCCTACACACAAACGCTAGCAGAGCAAGATGGTGTCATTACCAACTTACAGCTTGAAACGGGCACCTACGCCGCAGCAGGTACGCCGTTAGTTGCGTTGGTAGCGACGGATGTAGACGTGATTGCTGATTTTAGAGAAAAAAGCTTACGCCATTTCCCAGACAATAGCCTCGCCCTAGTTGCTTTTGATAGCAAACCCGGCGAAGTCTTTACCGCGCGTATTCGTAGCCTGGATGCTGGGGTAAGCACTGGTCAGTTTGATGCGAATGGGCGTTTAGCCACTCCAACAGAATCTAATCGCTGGGTGCGTGATGCACAACGCATGCGTGTGCACCTTTCGCTCGATGAAACGATGTCAACATTGCCTTCCGGTGCTCGTGCGACGGTACAGTTGCTACCAGAAAGTGGCCCGTTTGCTTGGCTGGCAAAAATGCAAATTCAGTTTCTGAGCACTCTGCACTACGTCTATTAAGCGGAGTAAAAAATGCGACTTTGGGATCATCCATTATCTGAAAATGACTTTCGCCAATGCGTCAGAATAGCAACAGGTGCGACGCTTGGTTTTACCTTTTGTAAACTACTGGGTTGGAACTACGGGGTATTTTTTACCGTAACACCGATGCTGTTACTGGGCATGGTGCCCGTCATGAATGCGCACGCCGCAAAGCAACTGCTTGCTTCCGCCGTCGTTTGTGGCTTAGAAGTAGCCATTCTCGGGGGGCTGTTTGGCGCTCATCCGGCACTGATGACGATGATGGCTTTTGTACTGTTTCTCTACAAATTTGCTTGTATGTCGAAAGGCAGCTTATTCTTATTTGGAGCGAACAGCGTATTGAGCTTGAGCATCATGCTGCACTTTGCAAGCTACCCCACAACTGATCTTAACGATCTGATTACTAGCAACTTTATCGCGAATTTGCTTTCGGTAATGGTCGCTTATCTGGTGACATTCTGTATTCCCGACGCACAGAAAAGGCAACCTCCCGCTCATGCAAGCGTGGCCAAAGAGTCACACCGTATGCGTCATGAAGCGCTCATGGGCGCAACCATTGCCACACTCTCTTTCGTTGTGTTTCAAATATTCGATCTGCAAGATTCAATGTCCGCGCAAGCCACAACCTTGTTGCTACTTTTCCCGATGCATTGGAACGGAGCGCTAGGCTACGCACGCAAACGCGCGATGGGTACTCTGCTTGGTGTCACTTTCGGTATTGCGGTCCAACTGCTGCTCTACGATTGGTCAGGTCAGCTTTTATTTGTTATTCCGCTGCTATGGATAGGTGCGATGCTCTTTAGCTACTGGCATGTAAAAGAATCCAGCGGTTCAGGGGTCGGCTTTGGCTCATTGACTACCTTGGGGATATTGTTTGGTCAATATTTGACGCCGGGCAATGATTTAATTTTCAGTGCCCTGTACCGAGTCGGCAGTATTTTGTTTGCTATTGTCGCCACATTACTTACAACCTATGTGATCCATCGATTGCTGAATCAATTCAAAGCCACCCAATTTGGCCAGTAATTAAAAACCCTGCACATAGGTGCAGGGTCAACATCACAGCAAACCTTTATTCAAAGGATAAACGTGCCGAATTTAATACACCCGTTAAACCTTGATAGTGATCCGCCACGACTAAACGCCACTGGCCTTGCACGTTCATTTGTTGCATTCCGCTGAGTGTAAAGCGAACACGATAAGCCGTGTTGCGATCATACTGGTTATACGATTTTAAATTCCAATAGCCACCATCAGGTGCATACAACTTGACTGAAACATCACCCACAAATGGGTGTTCAATATTAAGTTGAATAGTGGCCGTTTCCGCATTTCCTTGATAAGTCACATTAATCGGAAGTGCTAACTCTCCTTGTGCATGATCGGGAATGGCAAAAGGCCCTTGTAAATCATAGATGGCTTGTTGGGGCGAAGTCGGCTCAGTGGGTGACGTTCCTCCGTCATTACTCCCATCTGGACGTGCATAAATCGCCGCAATGTGTGGCGCGCTCAGGCCAATCGCTCGCACCGAGTTCGCGTAGTCAGTGACACCACATGCTTGACCTTTACACACTTTGCTTGGGTTAGAGAATGTGTAAGAACGGCTATGAATACCAAATAAGAAACCATAGGCCATGGTCGTCGCAAATTGGCCTTGAACCCCATAACCATACGCATCTTGCTCTGTACCATTTGAAAGATGGGGTTCGCCATTGTACTGTTCATGAGCATGGTTCAAGCCCAAATTGTGGCCTAATTCGTGAATAAACGTATCATCGCCACACTCATTCAAATAGCTATGACTGTACATTCTAGATTGCGCATAACGCGCACTATTGTTCCAATACGCGGCAGGGATTATCCATGCTAGACCACAGCTCAGCATGTAAGTACCATTGCCTTTATCTTCATAATCAGGAGAATTTTTAATATCTAGATTACGAAACAGCGCCACCATATCCGCGCCAACCTGCTTACGATATTGCTCAATATCGGCAAACGCCGGATCTTGTTTATTGCCGGGAGTAATCGCATCAAGCGCCTGCCCTTGCGATTTTCTTAGCCCTCTTTGCGTATCGTATTTTACTTCTTTCGTGCCAATTAAGTTGACTTTGATGTCCAGACCACTTTGACGCAGAATTTCATTTCCCACGTTAAATCGGTGCTGGATTTGAGCCACGTGATCTTGCTGAAACCACTCAGCCGTGCCGGGTGTATAAACACCTAGAATATCAATTTCAGTGGTTGCACTACTCGGTAACGCATGTGTTGCTAACACCACGGCTAATGCCAATGACGCTATTTTCATAGAAAACTCCTACATTATTTATTTTATTAACACACAAAGCCGTGCGTTTGAGGTATCAATGGCTGGTCGAGGTTTCGTCATAGCCATGATTCGGTGGTACTCGGTAAACCCATGCTTCACTGCCGTTGCCTTCAAGCTTCACTTGACCACTGGGATGACCAATAAAACCAAGTATTGCCGTTTTGCCGAAAGTGAATGTGGCTGGGTAAACTTCCCCGTCGAGTTCAAACTGCCCAGACCAAGTCCGGACGCCTTCATTCTGAATTTCTGATGAAGTGACTTGGATATTGACTGGCTGGTTATCAGGCATAGTGACCGTGACAGCATCGCCCGTTGCCAGAACTCGGAATTGTTCAATATTTTCGATTTCGATCGCTTTGATTTCCGTCACTGCATCACTTTTCGGCCTAATGGCTTGCAACGCTGGGCTTGGGTTGATGTCGTGCCATACTTCATCAACGGTTTGTGCCGCAAGCATGCGCTCTTCAGTGATAGGCTCTGAATTCAGAGCAGAACGAGCATCTCCAGCGTTCGATGCATCTTCTCGTGGTGGCTTCATCAGCTGACGCTCATCAGCAACTGTTGCGGCTTTAAAATCAGTATCCTCGTTATTATTCGGTGCTTTTGGATCAGGCACTAATGTTAATGAACTATGGCTAATGTAATATTTACCAACAATGAGACCGAATATTGC
>NZ_NDIM01000335.1:0-10454 GCF_002241375.1 Vibrio sp. V19_P1S1T109
CATCGAGAGTGAGGGCGCGCTATGAATAACAAAGTTGGAATCGTTCACAGCCTGAAAGATGGTCAGAAATACATGGATGTTTGGCCTGTGCGCAAAGAGCTAGGCCTCATTTTTCCTGAGCAACGGATCATTAAAGCCACGCGTTTTGGCGTAAAGGCTATGCCAGCTATCGCCGCAATCAGTGTACTGACACAGATGGTTTTTGAAAATACACAGGCGATGCCCCAAGCAGTGGTAGTGGCACTTTTTGCCATAAGCTTACCGCTACAAGGTATGTGGTGGCTGGGAAACCGCGCCAATACCCAACTTCCACCTTCGCTTGCTGGGTGGTACCGAGAGCTGTACCAGAAGATTGTCGATACTGGTTTTGCTTTAGAGCCAATCAAAGCGAAGCCGAGATACAAAGAGCTGGCTGCTATCCTCAACCGAGCATTCCGTCAGTTAGATGACGCCGCGTTAGAACGCTGGTTCTAGCCACCCAGGTAGCATGTGAATAAAAGGCAAAGAGGACTTCCGCAGTGAACTCCTCTTTGTTATTCAACTTTCGCCTTATTCTTATCTCTCTTTTTGTTACTTTACTGTTAAACCTCACTTCCCTTTAGCCTGAGTTACTGGTAATAATGTTGTCAGCGACGCTCAGTGCGCGTACATAAAAATATTAAAAACACAACATCCAACATGTATACCCAAACAATATGAAGTTGTAAGCAATCTGCAATGGGATGAATCCTAATGTGGCACAGGTTAACTGTGTTTAACGGGATGAGCGCATTTGCTAGCATGCTACCGCTTTAAGTAGGAAGGGTATAATGCTTAAATCAAGGAGTTAAGATGAAAGCAGGCAAAGCCATTGTTACCGCCGTTTTTGCAGGAGCAGTATTATTCTCTTCCACAAGCATCATGGCCAAAACAGCGAAAGTCGCCGTATCGCAAATTGTTGAGCACCCAGCTTTAGACGCAACCAGACAAGGTTTACTTGATGGTTTAAAAGCAAAAGGTTATGAACAAGGCAAAAATCTAGATTTTGATTTTAAAACCGCGCAAGGCAACCCAGCTATTGCTGTTCAAATTGCGCGCCAATTTGTCGGGGAAAATCCTGATGTGTTAGTCGGCATCGCAACCCCCACGGCGCAAGCGCTCGTCTCTGCAACCAAAACTATTCCTGTCGTGTTCACGGCGGTGACCGATCCTGTCGGTGCTAAATTGGTGAAAAAACTTGAGCAACCGGGTAAAAACGTGACCGGGCTTTCTGATCTATCGCCAGTTGAACAGCACGTTGAGCTGATCAAAGAGATCATGCCAAACGTGAAATCTATCGGGGTAGTGTATAACCCCGGTGAGGCGAATGCAGTGAGCTTGATGGAACTGCTTAAATCGAGCACTCAAAAACATGGCATTAAACTTATTGAAGCGACAGCCTTAAAAAGCGCAGACGTACAAACTGCGACACAGGCGATTGCCTCAAAATCAGACATTATCTATGCCTTGATTGATAATACCGTCGCCAGTGCGATTGAAGGGATGATTGTTTCGGCAAACCAAGCTAAGACCCCAGTATTTGGCGCAGCAACCTCTTATGTTGAACGCGGAGCGATTGCTAGCCTTGGCTTTGATTATTACCAAATTGGCGTACAAACCGCGGACTATGTTGTCGCTATCTTGGAAGGCCAAGCACCGGGTAAACTGGATGTTAAAGTGGCCAAAGGGTCTGATTTAATGATCAACAAAACCGCAGCGGAAAAACTGGGCGTAACTATTCCTCAGTCAGTACTTGATCGTGCTACGAGCGTAAAATAAAGACCATTCAGAGCTAGAGCGAAGGCTTTAGCTCTGTTTAAGCAGAGAAAGGAGTTGTTATGTCTGCTTTTGCTTTTTTTGGCGCTCTAGAGATAGGGCTGCTGTACGGATTAGTGGCATTGGGTGTTTACCTCACTTTCCGTGTCCTTGATTTCCCCGATTTAAGCGTTGACGGCAGCTTCCCGATGGGCGCTGCGGTGGCCGCAACGGCGATTGTGGCAGGTATTAACCCTTGGGTAGCTACAGGAATGGCAATACTTGCGGGTGCCTTTACCGGTTGGGTGACTGCATTTCTTGCAGTTCGCTGCGGTATTTTGCATCTATTGGCGTCGATTCTCACCATGATTGCCGCCTTCTCCATCAATATTCGTATTATGGGACGCCCCAATATTGCTCTGCTTGGGGAGGAGACCATTCTTACGCCCTTTGAAGCCATGGGTGACTCGGTTTACATTCGCCCGCTGGTTGTGGGTGTATTGGTCTTGATGTCGGCCTGGTTTGTGGTGCGATTATTAAACAGTGACTTTGGACTTGGACTGCGTGCTACGGGCGTTAATGCCCGCATGGTGAGAGCACAAGGCGGAAGCACCTCGTTTTATACCTATTTTGCTCTTGCGTTATCGAATGGTTTTGTCGGTTTTGCTGGGGCACTGTTTGCGCAAACCAACAGTTTTGCTGATGTAACTTCGGGCGTAGGGACGATTGTCGTTGGCCTTGCTGCTGTGATCTTGGGGCAGACGTTGATCCCTGGGCGCCGGATCTGGGTTGCAGTGCTGGCGGTCATCGTCGGTTCAGTGCTGTACCGTTTAGCGGTCGCCTTTGCTTTGAGCTCGGGCATGTTCGGTTTGCAGGCGTCTGATCTCAACTTAGTTACTGCTGTGCTGGTGGCCATTGCACTGATTGCGCCAAAAATGAAAAGGAACTTCAAAGCAAAAAAGGGTAATTCTCCTGCTCAGAAGTCGGTTGTTACTAAGCAGGATAAAGCGTCAGGAGAAACATTATGATTCGTTTAGAAGATATTCAAGTCACGTTTAACCCTGGCACAATTTTAGAAAATAGAGCGTTAAGAGGTGTTCACCTCGAAGTACCTGAACATCAATTTTTAACTGTGATTGGCTCAAATGGTGCAGGGAAATCGACCTTATTAGGCGCTGTAACGGGCGAAACGCCCATGATGGCAGGCAAAGTGCTCATCGATGAAGCAGATGTCACGCGTCAGAGTGTGGATCAGCGTGCACGTTTATGTGCTCGCGTCTTCCAAGACCCACTTGCCGGTACATGTGGTGATTTAACCATTGAAGAGAATATGGCTTTAGCCTACATGCGTGGCAAGCGCCGAGGGTGGGGGCTGTCACTTTCTTCATCACGTCGCAAGTTGTTTCAAGAGCGAATCGCTATCCTTGGTTTGGGATTAGAAGATCGCTTAGGCGATAACATCGGCCTACTATCTGGTGGGCAGCGTCAAGCGGTTAGCTTAGTGATGGCAACCTTATCTGACAGTAAATTGTTACTGCTTGATGAGCACACTGCGGCTCTGGACCCTAGAATGGCGGCCTTTATCATTGATTTGACCAAAACAATCGTCAAAGAATTTAACTTGACGGTGATGATGGTAACGCACTCGATGAAAGATGCCTTGGCGTGTGGTGATCGCACCGTGATGCTGCATCAAGGTGAAATTGTTCTTGATGTGTCTGGTGAGCAGCGTGCCAATATGAAAGTGCCTGATCTACTAGAGATGTTTTCGAAAGTTCGAGGCGAAGAGCTGGCAGATGATAGTCTTCTGCTCAGTTAATGGTTTTATTTCGTTATCACAGTGGGTTAGTTAACACAGTGGTTGACTAAGCAGCGACAGGCTTTCTCTGCGTGATGTTGAGAAAGCCTGAAGAAAACGCATCACAACGTGTTTTGTAACCGATCACGGTAACGCTGAATGTGCTCCACGATAGGTTCCGATTTGGTGAAGGTCCTGATTTCGCGAAATAGCTCGTTAGCTTGAGGATATTCTTGACGCAAGTAGGTAAACCATTGCTTGACTCGGTTGGGATAGTAAAAGCCTTTATCGCCTCTAATTTCAAATTGCGAATAGCGCAGTAGTAGATCAACTACTTCATGCCAAGGCATCACTTTATGGTTATGTTTGACCACATTGCCTAAATTGGGAACGTTGAACGCGCCTCGACAAACCATCAATGACTCTACGCACGTCGCTTTAATACAGGCTTGACCATCGTCATAGTTCCAAATTTCGCCATTAGCGATCAGAGGCAGAGACGTCTTCTGGCGTATCTGATTAATGTAATCCCACTTAATTTCACTGGCGCGATAACCGCCCGCTTTTGTTCGGGCATGAACTGTGAGCTCGTTTGCTCCAGCTTGTTCAATCGCATCGACAATTTCAAAGCAGTCGTTAGGGTCTTCCCAACCTAAGCGAATTTTAGCCGAAACAGGGATCGCTTTCGGTACCGCATCTCGGCATGATTTTACCACTTGATAAATCAATTCCGGATGTTGTAACAGCGCCGCACCGCCTTTGTGTTTGTTGACCGTTTTCGCTGGGCAACCAAAATTCAAGTCAATGCCGTGCGCGCCTAATTCAGCAACTCGTGCGGCATTTTCTGCCATCCAATGTGGCTCTTGGCCGAGCAATTGAACGTGCACGGGAACACCTGCTTGCGTTTTTGATCCTGTTTTCAGTTCAGGACAAAGGCGATAAAAAACGTGGTCAGGCAATAATTGGTCAACGACACGCACAAATTCAGTCACGCACAGATCGTAATCATTCATCTGGGTGAGCAGTTCACGCATCAAGTGGTCTAGCACACCCTCCATCGGGCCCAAAATTACACGCATCATCATTTCGCCTTAAAAATTCGAGGCGAGATTGTAGTGGTTACCGAATCAAAAGTCACTAAACGCAAGAGTTGGTATATAATCCTTGGTCAACCATTTTAACTGTACAGATTTTCATGACCTACTCATTGCTCTCTCTTCCTCAATCAGCTCCTCAATCAGCTCATTTTTTTGAAGGGGCTATTTTGGCATCCAATTTCGCCACTAAGCCGTTAGAACCCACAACCTGGCTAGAACCTTTAGTGGGTGAGCAAGTCAAAGTATTTGAACCTATGGTGATGGCGCAAATTAATCTGCAATATAACTTGCTCAAACGTAGCGAATATTCGGCGTTAGCCTTGCTAGATAATGCGACCCAGTGGGCTGATTTTGCCGAAGGGTTTATGAGCGTCTGGCCAGTCGTTGAACCGCAATGGTTAGAGACTCAAATTGGTGATGGCAGCCTGCGCATGCTGCAAGCTTTGTTGACCACCTTCATGTTAGCCATCGATGAAACACAAACACAGCAGCAGATGAGCGAAGCGGGTTTTGCAACACCACCCAGTTTGAGTGATTTTGCTGAGCAGTTGGATGTCATGATCACTGAAGTGGCGTTAATGGCTGATGAATTAATGCTCGGCATGAAAACGCAGCGGGTTAACCCATTTAAAGGGATTGGACGCAATGATCCTTGTCCGTGCGCCAGTGGCAAAAAATTCAAACAGTGCTGTGGCCAGTAAAGTACGCCGCCTGAGGTTTAATCTCAACAAAACGCTGACAAACCTAAGCAAATAAGCCCTTATAAACGAGTTATTCTGATACATAAGTTGTTCTGATAAGCGAACGCTTCTTAAGAGAAGAGGGCCTTATCAATAAACGTTATAGAAAACGTTATAGACAAAAAATTGTTATCCATGGAGTGTGGTAATCATGAAAAGAGTGTTAGCCCTGTTGCTGTGTAGTTTTTCTGTCGCTGTTTTGGCTGCGCCAAAAGAGGAGTTGAGCCAACGCCTCGCGCTGAACGCTGGTTTTAGCGCTACCTTTGCCCAGCAAGTGATCAGCCCTGAAGGTGATATTGTGATGGAAGGTCAGGGGAAAGTTGATATTGTTCGGCCAAGCCTTTTCCGTTGGCAAACGACCGCTCCTGATGAAAACTTACTGGTGTCTGATGGTAAAACCTTGTGGTATTACAGTCCATTTATCGAACAAGTGAGTATTTATAATCAAGAACAAGCGACGGAACAAACCCCTTTTGTATTGCTGACTCGTAATCGCGCCAGTGATTGGGATCACTACACGGTTGCACAAAACGGTGATGATTTCACCCTAACGCCAACCGCAGTAGATTCAAACCAAGGACAGTTTCAGATAGCGATTGATGAGAAAGGGATCGTGAAAGGTTTTAACGTGATTGAACAAGATGGACAGAAGAGTCTGTTTACGTTTAGCGATGTACAACTAACACCGGCCGCTAAAGCGCGTTTCACGTTCCAGATCCCGCAAGGTGTCGAGGTCGATGATCAACGTAATTGAGATAGGGGCTAAGGCGTGAGTAAGGACAGCGTGAGTAACTATGGCGTGAGTAACTACAGCTTAGATTTTTCGGCTGATGAAGATTTCCGTCCGTTGGCCGCGAGAATGCGCCCTCAGACGGTTGAACAGTATATTGGCCAGCAGCACATTTTAGGCGTGGGTAAACCCTTGCGGCGTGCATTAGAGGCTGGTCATATTCATTCGATGATCTTGTGGGGGCCGCCCGGTACGGGTAAAACGACCTTGGCTGAAGTGGCGGCGAATTACGCCAATGCAGAGGTTGAACGTGTTTCTGCGGTGACTTCTGGCGTTAAAGAGATCCGTGCTGCCATTGAAAAAGCACGCGAAAATAAAATGGCGGGCCGACGTACTATTTTGTTTGTAGACGAAGTACATCGCTTTAATAAATCTCAACAAGATGCCTTTTTGCCACACATTGAAGATGGCACTGTGACTTTCATTGGTGCCACGACAGAGAATCCCTCTTTTGAACTCAACAACGCTTTGCTATCTCGTGCTCGGGTGTACAAATTAACCTCGCTGGCTAGCGATGAAATTTTGCTGGCGCTCAATCAAGCAATCAACGATGCCGATCGCGGTTTAGGTAAAGTTGCAGCGCAGTTT
Organism: Vibrio sp. V19_P1S1T109; assembly: GCF_002241375.1. NCBI lineage: Bacteria > Pseudomonadati > Pseudomonadota > Gammaproteobacteria > Vibrionales > Vibrionaceae > Vibrio > Vibrio sp. V19_P1S1T109. The sequence continues at coordinate 6,787 of NZ_NDIM01000335.1, forward strand.
ATGGATAACGTGCTCGAACGTTTGGCTGAATTGGTCAATGGTGATGCGCGCATGTCACTCAATTATCTTGAGCTGCTGTACGACATGGCCGAAGAGAATGCGCAAGGTGAAAAGCTCATTACGCTCAAACTGTTGGCCGAAGTGGCAGGCGAAAAAGTGTCGCGCTTTGATAATAAAGGCGATATTTGGTACGACCTTATCTCTGCGGTGCATAAATCGATTCGAGGTTCCAACCCCGATGCGGCGCTGTATTGGTCGGCCAGAATGATCGCAGCAGGCTGCGATCCACTTTATATCGCTCGTCGTTTATTGGCGATAGCTTCGGAAGATGTTGGCAACGCCGACCCAAGAGGCATGCAGGTGGCGCTCGCTGCTTGGGACTGTTTTACCCGCGTTGGTCCTGCGGAAGGTGAACGTGCTATTGCACAAGCGATTGTCTATTTAGCGTGCGCGCCTAAAAGTAATGCCGTGTATAGCGCGTGGAAGCAAGCCTTAGCTGATGCGCATAATTTGCCAGAGTATGAGGTGCCGCCTCATTTGCGTAATGCACCAACCAGTTTGATGAAAGATCTTGGTTATGGAGCACAATATCGCTATGCCCACGATGAACCGGGAGCTTACGCGGCTGGCGAAAGTTATTTGCCGCCTGAAATGAGCGATACACGCTACTACCAGCCAACAAATCGAGGGTTAGAAACCAAAATTGGTGAAAAGTTAGATTACTTGGCCAGTTTAGATGCAAAAAGCCCACAAAAGCGCTATGAAAAATAGTCTCTTTTCGTTATCTTTGTCGGGTTCAATTTTCTCTACGCGTCGCTCTTATTAGAAAGGGATGCAGGCGCGTTTTTCATAACTAAAAGCATAGGATTAGCAATGCTGGATTCTAAATTACTTCGCACTGAGCTGGATGAAACAGCTGCAAAATTAGCGCGTCGCGGTTTCAAACTCGACGTTGAGACAATTCGTCAACTTGAAGAACAACGTAAGTCCATTCAAGTAGAAGTTGAAAATTTACAATCCTCGCGCAACTCCATCTCCAAAGAAATTGGCCAAAAAATGGCCGCCGGCGACAAAGCGGGCGCAGAAGCAGTCAAGCTACAAATCGGCTCTCTAGGCAGTGACTTAGACGCGAAAAAAGCGCAGTTGAATGATATCCAAGCACAATTGGATGCGATTACTATGTCTGTACCCAACGTACCAGATGAATCGGTTCCTGACGGTAAAGATGAAAATGACAACGTAGAAGTTTCTCGTTGGGGCGAACCTAAAACTTACGATTTTGAGCTCAGAGATCACGTTGATCTTGGCGAAATGGCCGGTGGTTTAGATTTTGCTAGTGCGACTAAAATTACTGGCGCTCGCTTTATCGTGATGAAAGGCCAATTTGCTCGTCTGCACCGTGCGATTGCTCAGTTCATGCTGGACTTGCACACACAAGAACATGGTTATACAGAAATGTATGTCCCTTATCTTGTCAACGCTGACAGCCTGTTTGGTACTGGTCAGCTACCTAAATTTGGTCAAGACCTATTCCATACTGAGCCACTAACTGAAAAAGTGAATGATGAAGAGCCACGTAAACTGTCTCTTATCCCAACGGCTGAAGTACCGGTAACGAACTTGGTGCGTGACACCATTTCTGACGAAGCCGATCTGCCATTGAAAATGACGGCTCATACACCTTGTTTCCGTTCTGAGGCGGGATCGTATGGTCGCGATACACGTGGTCTTATCCGTATGCACCAATTTGATAAAGTCGAATTGGTTCAGATCACGCGCCCAGAAGATTCAATGGCGGCGCTGGAAGAGTTAACCGGTCATGCGGAAAAAGTGCTGAAATTGCTTGAACTGCCGTACCGTAAAGTGGTGTTGTGTGCAGGTGACATGGGCTTTGGCTCTCGCAAAACTTACGATCTAGAAGTGTGGGTTCCTGCGCAAGGTACATACCGTGAGATCTCCTCTTGCTCAAACATGTGGGATTTCCAAGCGCGTCGTATGCAAGCCCGTTTCCGTCGCAAAGGCGGTAATAAACCTGAGCTTGTGCATACGCTGAACGGTTCAGGCCTTGCTGTGGGCCGTACTATGGTAGCCATTTTGGAAAACAACCAACAAGCCGATGGCCGTATTGCCGTTCCTAGCGTACTGCAACCATACATGGGTGGCGCAACGCACATCGGTTAATCATCATGCGTTAAACACAGTAAAAAAACCGACTTGCAAGTCGGTTTTTTTATGCATCAATAGTATGTGTCGGTTCTATTTAAGCCCCATCGATTTGAAAGCATTGCGAATTTTGCAATGCCATCGCTACAGCGTTGATCAGTTTTTCAATGTCATCTACTTGGCTAATAAACGGTGGCATCACATAGATTAAACAGCCAAAAGGACGGATCCAGACCCCTTGCTCAACAAATAGCGCTTGAATGATTTCCATATTGACAGGGCGATGCGTTTCAATCACGCCGATAGCGCCCAGCCAGCGCGTCTCTTTTACCATCTCAAAACGGTTAAGCATGGGCAGTAAATGAGCAAATTGCGCTTCAATACGCTGGGTTTGCTGTTGCCAATCGCCCTGTTCGATGAGCTCTAAGCTAGCGCAGGCGACAGCGCACGCCAATGGGTTAGCCATAAAGGTTGGCCCATGCATAAAGCAGCCCGCTTCGCCAGCACAAACCGTATCGGCGACTTGCTTGGTCGCCAGTGTGGCCGAAAGCGTCATATAGCCACCCGTTAAGGCCTTACCGACACATAAAATATCAGGCGCGATATTAGCGTGCTCGCAGGCGAAGAGCTTTCCAGTACGGCCAAACCCAGTTGCAATCTCATCGGCAATCAGTAGCAAACCATATTGATCGCAAAGTGCGCGCACGCCTTTTAAAAACTGAGGATGATAGATACGCATACCGCCAGCACCTTGCACAATTGGTTCTAAAATCACCGCCGCAAGCTCTTGATGAGCGTGCATTATTTTATCTCGAAAATCATCGAGATCGCGTTCATCCCACTCATCCCAAAAACCGCAAGTTGGCGAATCGGCAAAAATATGCTGCGGCAAAAAACCTTTGTAGAGCGAATGCATCGAGTTATCTGGGTCAGTGACTGACATTGCGGCAAACGTATCGCCGTGATAGCCATGACGTAAGGTGAGAAATTTCGCTCGTGGTTGACCTTTTGCATGCCAGTATTGCAGCGCCATTTTTAAGCTGACCTCCACGGCGACAGAGCCAGAATCGGCTAAAAATACGTGCTCAAGATTGCTTGGCGCTAATGCCAGTAATTTTTTACAAAGCGTAATGGCGGGTTGATGTGTGATACCGCCAAACATCACGTGTGACATTTTATCAATTTGCTGATGCGCAGCGTAATTAAGGTGTGGATGGTTATAACCATGAATAGTTGCCCACCAAGAGGACATTCCATCAATCAAGCGTCGCCCATCTTCCAAATAAAGATGGACACCTTGAGCGTGAGTGACGGGATAACAAGTCAATGGCGTCAGCGTTGAAGTGTAGGGATGCCAGATATGTTGGCGGTCGAAGAGTAAATCCATGATCAGTCCATATTGCCGGGTTTGTTTAAAAATCAATCAAACGTAAACTTATGTTTTCTTTGGTTGTTGACAGTTTATCGCTTGTCAGTAGACTAGCCAAGCAACAAAATAATAAAAC
>NZ_NDIM01000234.1:0-10443 GCF_002241375.1 Vibrio sp. V19_P1S1T109
GCCAATCAGCCCTTAGCGGTGGTTTATTATTTAAAAGAGAAGTTAAGAATGCTGTGGTCGCAGCCATCAAAGATAGAGGGTGAGAGATGGCTAGAAAGCTGGATAGATGAAGCGAACCACTCAGGCATTGTGATGCTAGAGAAGTTTACTAAGACCCTGAGGAAGCATAAGGATGGGATATTGGCATTTTATGATAAAAGGATGAGTAGTGGTCGAGTAGAGGGTGTGAACAACCGAATAAAGACGCTGAACAAAGTCGCCTATGGGTATCGTGATTGGGAATTTTTTGAGTTAAAAATCAAAGCCAGTCATGAGGCGAAGTATCGATTTTCCGGATGAACCGTTTAAATGGATGCCCCCTGCCGTGCCGATTTTAGTCACCGCAGCCATTGCATGGTATCTGCATCGTCAGATTTCATTGGTGGTATTTGTTATTGCTGCCCTACTGCTTATTCTAAACCTTGGCTACTGGCAAGAAATGCTGGAAACCTTTGTCTTGGTGTTTGCCGCGACAACGATTTCCGTATTAATTGGCGTACCATTGGGCATTATCGCCGCGCATCGACCATGGCTTTATACGCTGATGCGCCCAATTCTTGACTTAATGCAAACGGTACCAACCTTTGTTTACCTCATTCCAACACTAGTTCTGTTCGGTTTGGGTATTGTTCCGGGGCTCATTTCGACCATTATCTTTGCTATCGCCGCCCCCATTCGCCTCACCTATCTTGGGATTACTAAAGTACCGGAAGAGTTAGTTGAAGCGGGTAAAGCGTTCGGCTCTAGCCGTATGAACTTACTGCTCAAAGTAGAGTTGCCAGCAGCGCTACCCAGCATAATGGCAGGGATCACTCAGTGCATTATGTTATCACTCTCAATGGTTGTGATTGCCGCCTTAGTTGGGGCTGACGGCCTTGGCAAACCCGTGATTCGTGCACTCAACACCGTCAATATTTCTCAAGGTTTTGAAGCTGGTTTAGCCATCGTTTTAGTCGCCATCATTCTTGATCGTTTATGCAAAACCCCACATCAAAATAATAAGGACGCATAATCATGGATGCAATTACCATTAAAAACCTCGATGTTATCTTTGGTCAGAACCCAAATGAAGCACTGCAACGACTCGACGCGGGTGAATCTCGCCAAGAGATTATCGATGCCTGCGGTCAAGTCGTAGGGGTAAACAATGTCAGCCTTACTGTTAAAGAAGGCGAGATTTGCGTCTTGATGGGGCTGTCTGGTTCAGGGAAATCGAGCTTGCTACGCGCGGTGAATGGCTTGAATACCATCAGCCGGGGATCATTAGAATTAAAAGATGGCGAACGCTTTGTTGACCTTGCCAGCTGTGATAAAGCAACGCTTCAGCATTTAAGGACGAATCGTGTCTCGATGGTGTTTCAAAAGTTTGCCCTTATGCCTTGGTTATCGGCTTTAGATAACGTGGCGTTTGGCTTAGAAATGCAAGGAATGAGCAAGAAAAGACGCCACCAACATGCCCGTGCACAGCTTTCGATGGTTGGTCTTGCTGAATGGGAAGATAAATTCCCCCACGAACTTTCTGGCGGCATGCAGCAACGTGTCGGTTTAGCGCGTGCTTTTGCAATGGACAGTGACATCCTGTTAATGGACGAACCGTTCTCAGCACTTGATCCGCTGATTCGTGCGCAACTGCAAGATGAGTTATTAGATCTACAAAGCAAACTCAACAAAACCATCTTATTTGTTAGCCACGACTTAGATGAAGCGCTAAAAATAGGCAATAACATCGCGATTATGGAGTCAGGAAAACTGATTCAGCACGGTAAGCCAGAAGAAATAGTCCTTACACCCAAAACGGACTATGTTAAAGAGTTTGTGGCACACACTAACCCTCTTAACGTACTAAAAGGACGTTCGTTAATGCAGCCCATCGAACAGTTAAAGCAACAAGACGAACGTTGGCAGGTCTGCAAAAAACAGGATGTTTGGGTCGCACAACATGATAAAACTCTGACACTATATGGAGCAACGTCGACCGCTCTTATCCACTGGGATACCCAAGTCAGCGATATGTCGAACATTGATTCATCGATGATGATCATTACAACACCTGATATTGATATGCGTAGCGCGATTGAGTTGAAACATCGAACTCAAAATCCGATTCTTCTGATGGAAAATAATCAGCTCGTCGGCGTCTTAAGCGACCAAGAAATTTACAGTGCCCTACTGGGAAATTATCAAACCGAAAAGGCGGCTTAACACTCACCTCTGTGCATTGCTGTCAATGTCATGTTAACGCCATCATACCGATGGCGTTATTTTCTAAACAGGCTGTTGATTCTTAATCACACAGATCAAAAAAAGACGCTAAAAAGCGTCTTTTTTTGTTTTTGGAGGCGCGACCCGGAGTCGAACCGAGGTCCACGGATTTGCAATCCGCTGCATAACCAGTCTGCCATCGCGCCTTTAATTTTTTGTTGCTCTTAATGAGCAAAGAATAGATGGTGCCCCGGGCCGGACTTGAACCGGCACGACTCGAAAGTCGAGGGATTTTAAATCCCTTGTGTCTACCAATTTCACCACCAGGGCACGCAATTCTGGATTGCGATGCCGTCAACTGAATCAGTTACACACCATCGAAAATTTTTTGAAGTACATTCGCTAGCTTTATTATTAATAACATTTGGTTATTAACAACATTTGTTATTAAACATTGCTTTGCAGCTTTTAATAACTTTGCTCATCTTGCTGAGCAACTAACTCCTGACATTGTTCTTTTGGGCTTTGCCGTGAGAACGAGGCGTACTTTAACGGATTAAGAAAATGAGTCAACAATAAATTTTCCACTTATGAATCAAGTGACTAAGAATCGACCCGCAAAGGATAGAAGGCGAACAATTAGAGCAACAATCCATCAGTTTTTATCAAGTGATCGTTACCATTTTTTCATCAGTCGCCCGACGAGATTAGGATGGTATGCCCAGCAGTGATCAAACATCGCCATCAACTGTGGATTACCATAGCGAGACAAACTCACCGCATGGAAACGATTTTTTTGATGTTTTAAGGTCGCGATTTTTTCTAGCAGAGCTTCCGGCGGTTTAGGTGCGATGAAATCCGACAATACGACCAAATCTGCATTGCGGTATTTGTCACTGTTCATCAGTTCAACCGATTGTTCTAGCACAGGGTCTAAATCCGTTCCGCCGTGAAATGAATAACTTAAAAAATCACTCGCTTCACGCAAGCCATCTTGCTTGGTCAGCTCATAGGTAATTTGCTGAGTAGAAAACAGCATCACGTAGCACTCGCGCCTCTCAGCCAGAGCGATCTGCATCAGAGCATAAGCCATCGCTTTTGCACACTGTTCTGGGAAACCACTCATGGAACCAGAAGCGTCCACACATACGATGAACGGCCCTTTTTCAATCTCAAACTGTTTGTGTTCTGGTTGGTACGCTTTGACTTTACGCAAGGTGCGAGACTTGCCTTGCATGCGATAGTTCATCAAGCGCTTATCCACTAAATGCTTGTAGAAAACCACCTCAAGTTCAGGATAGGCAAGAAACATGGTTTCGTTGGGCAGCAGCTTGTTCAGATCATCACTTTCGTGGATGCCGACGATGTCATCCGTCGCTTCGTCCGATTTCTCCTCCACCATTTGCAGCGCTTCGGCTGGAGTGCGGTTGAGATCAGGGTCATCTACTTCGCCAGCCATGCGCCCAAGCTGTTCAGCAATCTCTTGCAATCCTTTGTTCTTTTTCAAAAATTCCGCATGGCGCTTCATAACACTAATGTCTGTTTTACTGAGCTTCGCCGATGCCATATCCCACAAGCGACCGACGCTGCTTTCATCGCCCGATTCCGTGACTTTATCCATGTTTTTCATGGTTTCCATACGCTGGTACAAATCGGCCAACACTTTTTCTTTGTTACTTTCAAGTTCGTTGATTTGCGCTTGTTTAATCGCATGGCAAAGGCTTTGATACCATTGATCACAAAAGAAATGAGGGAACATGGGGTTATGCAACCCCTTGTTTTTTTCGATTAAACGACGTGCTTGGAGATAAAATGCTGAGTGCCATTCCAACTGTTTGATTATCTCGTTAATCCGAGTAAAGAAGGTCTCTTCATCCCAGTGAATTACTTCTTGGTATAAGGTCAGCTCTTGTTGAAAACGCTCAGTTTCACACACTTTTGTAATGCGTTTTTTGACACTACCACGCCACTTAGTTAGGTGATTTTTAACTGAATTCGCAACGCCGCGGTTTTCAGCCATCATCATCACTTGCGAGCGCGCAAGCAAATCATTCACTGCCGTATCAATGATGCCCGAATCGGCAATCATTAACGCTAAATTTAAACCATCGGCACCAAGCATCTTCTCTCCTTACGCAAAAAACTGGTTTAGGTTTTTAAAACGAAGCACCGTTTTTTCGCATTCGGTATGAGTCGATTCAAGTAATTGCTGCAGATGCTGCAGCGTCGCTTCCATAGCGGTGGGCAGCTCCGGATCAATGAAGTTATGCGGCAAAGCGCCGTGAAACTTAGAACGTACTTTACGCAAATGGTGTTCGGCATGTTGCAACTGTGCAACGGCTTGATCCGCTTTCGTAAGCCACTCTTGATAAAGACTTTCGTCTAAACCTTGCTCAGTCACCAAACTCACCAACACCGAGCGATTAGCAATATCTTTAAGAACGAGGTTATTACCAGCATCTAAATCAAACCTTAAACGGCACAAATTGGTATTTTGATTTACATAACCATACACATCGCCATGCCCCTCTTTGATCGTTCTTTCAAGCTCGCTTTTAGGCACATAAACCCAGCGGCTATCGCCTTTTTCGGCCTCAGAGACGGACATATTGCTTTGCAGCAATACCAATTTGACCAAGTCATGAGCGGTGCCTACCTGATAGGTTTTTGCCGATTTGGTATCAAACTGATGCACTTGCTTTTTAATCAAACCGGATGATGTTTCCAGCGAGAGCAACATGCCAAATTCAGACTCTAGCTCTTCTTGAATCTCAGCCAGCTCTTCACGACACACTACGATTTGATGTTCAACTTCTTGTTGGTCAAAAGCATGTTTCAACGCAAAGTCGCGTATAACGCTGCGCACAATATCGCGAGAATCGGGGCTATTCCAAAGACAATCTTGCAGCAGCAGTAAATCAAGCGGGTTGATTGAGTCGCGGCCATTAAAAAACGCACTCGCTTTGAGCAGCTTCACCGCTTTTTTCCAACGGCGGTCTGAAACGTACATATCAATACTTGCCGCAGCGGGCTGGTTTTCAACGGCATGCTCTAGCATGTTTTTCAGCTCAAATAACTTTTCAAACACGTCATCTGTCAACAGTAAATCGTCAAGTTGTCGCTGCCATGAGTGGTACTCTTCATCGGTAATCGCAAGCCCTTCAGGGATGCGCGCTTCTTGTGGCGTACCGACGGTCAGCATCGATTTGAAATTCTGCTTATTTTGAATACGGTTGACAAACACACGCACTAACATGCGATCGTACAAGGCGTCTAAACCACTCTCTTCATCCGGTAATTCGTTCGATGCCGAAACCAGAAGACGCATTGGTACACGTTCAATATCGCTCCCATTTTTGAAGGTCTTTTCATTCACTACCGTTAATAAGGTATTCAAAATGGCGGGGCCTGCTTTCCAAATTTCATCAAGAAAAACCACTTGTGCGGTAGGAAGATAACCTTTGGTTAGGCGAACATAGCGCCCATTATCTTTTAATTCTTGAATGCTTAATGGACCAAATACCTCTTCTGGTGTTGAGAAACGCGTCATGAGGTATTCAAAATAACTGCTGTTATCGAAGGCTTGGATCAGACGTTTCGCAATCAAACTTTTTGCAATGCCAGGAGGGCCGAGTAGGAAAACACTTTCCCCCGCTAAAGCAGCCAGTAGACAAAGTTTGATGGTGTCTTCACGCTCATAAACACCATCCGATAAAGCCTTAGCAAGCTTATTTATGCGCTCTGAAAGTAGCGCTTTTTGCGCATGGGATGCAGGAGTAAAATTGATCACTTAAGCGCTCCAAATGGTTTGTATACATAACTTTATACGACTGTTATTGTTTTGTTACAAATAGATTTTAGTATAAGCGCCCACTTATAGCAGATCTCTTTTCTGTGAAATTCTTCGAAATCAATGTTTGCATATATGAGACTGACATCACTGATTGTGCAAGCAATATTGATACTTAGGTTATCGTTTTACTTTGTCTTAGCCACAGATTCTCGGTAAGGTTGAACCCTTATCACCATATCAGTCATTGGCTAGCCACAATTAAAGAAGAGTTTGCATGAGCAAAACCATACATACATGGAAAACCATTTCATTAGTGCAAGAGGATGTCACCCTTCCTACGGGCAAAAGCATTGAGCACACCACCATAGTCCATCCGGGCGCGGCCGTGATTTTGCCGATCACAGAACAAGGCGATATTATTCTGATTAATCAGTTTCGCCCCTCACTCAAAAAGTGGTTGTTAGAGCTCCCAGCAGGCACTTTAGAAAAGGGGGAGCTTCCAGCCGAATGCGCGCACCGTGAGCTTGAAGAAGAGACAGGATACAGCGCAAGTGAGCTGATCACTTTAGGGCAAGTCACACCATTAGCTGGATTTTGTGACGAAATACAGCACCTGTTTGTCGCTAAACAGTTAAGCAAAACTGCACGATTATCATGCGACGATGATGAAGTTATTGAGGTGGTGACGCTTTCGATCCAGGAATTGGAGCAAAAAATCATCACTGGGCAAATCACAGATTCAAAAACCATTGCCTGCCTAAGTAAGGCGAAGCTGTGTGGTTATCTATAAAATACTTAGCTATCGATAAAGTGCTTAGCTATCAATAAAGTACAAGCACAGATAAGAATTGAAGTGAAAATGCTTCTAGCAAAAATAGAAAAACGCATGAGGAGATTATATGGATTTTCGATCAGATACCGTTACTAAACCCACCGCCGCGATGCGTGAAGCAATGGCTAATGCCGATGTGGGTGATGATGTGTATGGCGATGACCCAACCGTCAACGCCTTAGAAGAGTGGGCCGCGCAGCGACACGGTTTTGAAGCGGCGCTATTTACCACGTCAGGCACACAAGCCAACCTGCTGGGTTTAATGTCACATTGTGAGCGTGGTGATGAGTACCTGTGTGGCCAACAAGCGCACAACTACAAATATGAAGCGGGTGGCGCCGCGGTTCTTGGCTCTATTCAGCCGCAGCCAATCGAAAATAACCCTGATGGCACGTTAGACTTCGATAAACTGCGCGCGGCCATTAAACCTGATGATGCCCACTTTGCTCGCACGCGATTACTTAGCCTTGAAAACACCATCAATGGCAAAGTTCTACCACTCGCCTATTTAGCGCAAGCGCGAACGTTTGTTGATCAATACCATTTGGCACTGCATTTAGATGGCGCGCGCGTATACAACGCCGCTGTAGCGCTGGATGTGGATGTTAAAGAGATTGCGCAATACTTTGACTCAATGACGGTCTGTTTATCTAAAGGGCTTTCCGCTCCTATCGGCTCACTACTACTAGGTTCAAAAACCTACATTGCCAAGGCTCGACGTTTAAGAAAAATGCTCGGTGGCGGCATGCGTCAAGCCGGCATTTTGGCCGCAGCAGGCCACCTTGCATTGACTGAACAAGTCACTCAGCTGAAGACTGATCACGACAATGCCCAATATTTAGCGCGCAAATTAGCGGACTTAAACGGGTTTTCCGTCAATCCAGATTTAGTGCAAACTAACATCGTATTTGCCAAATTAGCTGATTCTATCGATATCCATACAATTACCAATCAGTTGGCGCAAGATGGAATAAAAGTTTCGCCAGGCAATCCGGTACGTTTTGTGACCCATAAAGACGTCTCACGCGATGATATTGATTTTCTAATCAGCAAACTCTCCCTTTATCTCTGATCCAATTAACATTGTGCAGTCATAACCTTATCATCGGTTATGACTGCCAACGCGTTTTTTCCGTGAAACTGCCTCTCAAATCTGGTACAACTGCGCTCGTTAAAAAATGAGACGAGTTAAAAAATGACCAAAAGACAAGGCCGCCGAAGTGCCACTGATGCCCAAAAAACCAAAAGAGATATTCTAGTGGTCGCTGCGGATCTGTTTTGCGAGCTAGGTTATGCACGAGTGTCATTACGAACGATCAGCGAAAAAGCTGGGGTTTCGCACAGTTTGCTGCGTCATCATTTCGGTAGTAAAGAGCAAATATGGCGCAGTATCAGCGATGGTCTCCATCTTTATATGGAGAATTATTTACGTCATATATTGAAAGAGATCCCAGCCAACACCCCCGCCAACGTGCAGTTGTATTTGTTCATTGTACGGCTGCTCGCGCATATGCTGACAGTCAAACAGCCGATTCAACTGATCGCCGATGCGGTAAGGCAAGAAGATGCTCTGTTTGATTATTTTATCGACAGTGCAGGTGAAATTGAGCAGCTCGTCGAACAACTTGCCGAGCAATACAACCGTGAATTTTCAGCCACACCAATAAAGGTGTGGGAGATAAAATGGCAGATGATCATGTACGCGCACGGCGCGGCGAGCCTCACGCCATTTTTAAAAGAAACATGGTCAGATGAAACTCAAGATGTGAACCAATGCTTACTAAAACATTGGCAACTCTTTAATGACTTGATGATCGCCAAGTTCCATATCGACGAAGCTCAGACGCTCTGTCCGAACTCCATCAATGAGTTGCTGTATGATATTGAATGTGACTGGGCCAGATAAAGCGGGCGCTTTATCGCTTACCTCTACCTGCATGGATGTTTAGTTTTGCTTTCATCTTTCTTTTTTCCGCTGAACGGCTAGGTTTACGGCTGCTACGCTCAGCCGGTAAGGCTTCCAACAAACTCGGCTCAAACCCTTTTAACCACTCTTGTGGCAGGCGTTGATTGAGTAAGGCCTCTATCGCTTCAAGCAGATACTCTTCATCTCGGCTCATCAAAGAGACCGCGAAGCCCGTTAGCCCGGCCCGACCTGTGCGACCAATACGGTGCACGTAATCTTCCGCTTTATAGGGCATGTCGTAGTTAACCACTTGCTCAAGTTGCTGAATGTCAATTCCACGAGCCGCAACATCAGTAGCGATCAACGCTCTAACTTTACCTGATTTAAAATCATCCAATGCTTTTTGGCGCGCCCCTTGGCTTTTATCGCCATTGATCGAGGCCGCTTTGATGCCGTCCAATTTCAGTTCTTTGGCTAGCTCATCGCTACCTTGTTTAGTTTTGGTAAATACCAAGACTTGCTGCCAATTACGTGAACCAATTAGATAAGCTAATAACTCGCTTTTACGTTTTTTATCCACTGGATAAACGATCTGTTTTACAGTATCAGCGGTCGCATTGGCTGGTGAAATTTGCACGCCGACAGGGTCGCGCATCATTTTGTGTGCTAATGCTTTGATTTTGTCATCAAAGGTGGCCGAGAAAAACAGCGTTTGGCGTTCATCATTCATGCGTTTCAAAATACGTTGGATATCAGGCAAAAAACCCATATCGAGCATGCGATCGGCTTCATCCAGCACCAACACTTCGGTTTGCGTCAGGATAATGTTGCGCACAAACAGATGGTCAATTAACCGCCCAGGCGTCGCAATTAAAATATCCGCACCGCCACGTAAATTACGTGTTTGCACTTGCATGCTGGTTCCACCGTACGCGGTGACGATCTTCAATGTAGTGCTTTGTGCATAAGCACTTAAGCTATCAAAAACTTGTTGAGCCAGCTCACGAGTCGGAACCAAAACAAGCGCGCGCACAACTTTACTATTGGTTTCTCGCTCGGCTTGGTTATCAAGAAAACGTTGCAAAATAGGTAAACCGAAAGCTGCCGTTTTGCCGGTACCCGTTTGCGCCCCAGCCATGACATCTTTACCAGCCAAAACATGCGGGATAGCTTGAGATTGAACATCCGTCGGTTGTTCAAAACCTAAAGATTGCAGAGCGCTAACTAATGTGGTTGAAAGTCCTAAACGTTGGAATGGGTGCACAGTATCAGACATTGCAGCTTACCTATTGGAAATCAGGGCGCGGATTGTAACAAAGCGCAAGGTAATCGCCTATTCAAAATCAGCGGAAATCAATAGTGTTAAGGAATTGATACACGAGGGGGGAATGTAAGGAGCATAGCCAGCATAGGCTGCCGGCTGGTACTATTCTGCGCTCTGTTCAGAGCATTCATGAGATACAGAGTCATAATCGGATAAATCAAATCCGATCTCCATGGCGTCGAGCCACTCTAAGCACTCATCGTTTTTATATTGGTCACTCATTAATCGACCTCCTTTGATATTTACTGAGACGGGATTATCACGTCGCAAGATCCTTTTTAAATGATTTATATGACAGTTTTTTGAAAGCGAATGGTCAAATTAATCATCACCACAATATCTATCAC
>NZ_NDIM01000239.1:0-10438 GCF_002241375.1 Vibrio sp. V19_P1S1T109
CTCAAATACTAATAATTCTTATGACAAACCAACATCAATACTTTGGGCACCCAAGGGGCCTATTTTTACTTTTTGGCACAGAGCTATGGGAGCGTTTTTCGTATTATGCGATGCGCGCCATTTTGGTACTTTATCTTACAGACGCAACGATGAATGGCGGTCTAGGTTGGTCGACTAAAGATGCACTCGATCTTTACGGCACCTATACAGGGCTAGTCTACATCACACCGCTTATTGGTGGTTACCTTGCAGACAACTACCTTGGGCAACGCCGTTCTATTTTATTGGGTGGAGCGTTAATGGCCATTGGCCAATTTACGCTAGCACTACCTGCAGATGTGCTAGGCATTGGCTCTCTACACACTTTCTATTTAGGCCTTGCACTGCTTATCTGTGGTAACGGTCTATTTAAGCCCAATATCTCAACAATGGTTGGTGACCTATATAATGAAGGTGATAACCGTCGTGATGGCGCGTTCACCATCTTCTACATGGGGATCAATTTAGGTGCGCTACTTGCTGGTGTGATCTCTGGTTCAGTTACTAACTCATTTGGTTGGAAAGCCGGTTTTGTGGCCGCTGGTATTGGTATGCTGATCAGCCTTGTGATGCAAATGGCAATGGCTCAATCATGGCTTGGTAATATTGGCCGCGAACCAGCAGCTAAGCGCGATCTAAAACTGAAAAAATCAGCAAATAAAGAACCACTAACGAAAGCAGAAGTAGATCGTATCAAAGTTATCCTTGTGATGAGTTTGTTTACTATTGTTTTCTGGGCGGGTTTCGAACAGGCTGGTGGTTTAATGAACATTTACACGCAGCAATACACTGATCGTATGATGGGCGGTTTTGAGATACCTGCGGCTTGGTTCCAATCGTTAAATCCATTTTTCATTATTACTCTTGCCCCTGTATTAGCCGTATTATGGGTAAAATTAGGTAAGCGTGAACCAAACTCGCCAATGAAGTTTGCATTAGCGATGTTCTTCTTAGCCCTAGGCTTCCTATGTATGGTTGGTGCGGTTATGGAGCAAGGTGGTGACACTACCGTAAAAACATCAATGCTATGGCTTGTCGGTGCTTTCTTCTTTCATACCTTGGGTGAACTGTGTCTATCACCAATTGGTCTATCGCTTGTCACTAAACTAGCCCCACTACGCCTTGCTTCATTAATGATGGGAGCATGGTTCGGTTGTAACGCAATCGCGAATTATGTAGCAGGCCATGTAGGTTCTCATGTGGGAGAGCTTGGTGCGATGGCTATCTTCAGCGGTATTGCAGTAACAGCAACCATTGGCGGCGTCATTTTACTGTTGTGCTCTAACACGCTCGTTCGTTGGATGCACGGTGCAGAAAGAGCGACAAGCTACGCTGAAGAAATTGAAGAGCAACAAACTCAGTTGGTTTAGCTTCAAATATACCTAGTAGTAATTCAAGAATAATAATGACAAACGGTCACGCTATAGTGACCGTTTTTGTACTAGAAAAGAATTCAACTCATCAGCGCTTAACTAAGGAAGCCATCATTTCTGTATGCATTGCCGAATCATTTAGGCACTCAATGTAGGTAAACAATTCTCCACCAGCGTGAATAAAAGTTTCTTTACCTTGCTCAGCTATCTCTTCTAGGGTTTCTAAACAATCCACCGAGAAGGCGGGTGTGATGATATCCAACTTTTTAATACCGCGGCTTGGCAGAGCCTCTAATGTTTTATCCGTATAAGGCTGTAGCCACTCTTCACGTCCAAAAATAGACTGGTAGGTCATGCCGATTTGGTCAGCATTCAAACCAAGTTCTTGTGCCAAAAGTTCTGTGGTTTTTTGGCAGTGCTGTGGGTAGATATCACCGTTATCGGCGTATCGCTTAGGGATACCGTGGTAGGAACAAAGCAAATAGTCACCTTGCCCGTTACGTTGCCAAGAGTCACGGACTTTACTCGCCAAAGATCGTATATAAGCAGGGTGATTATGATAATCACGAATAAAACGTAAATTGGGCGTCACAGGGATACGTTTCATCGCTTTGGCAAGGCCATCAAACACGGCAGCCGTAGTAGTACCAGAATATTGAGGGTACAGAGGCAGCACCACAATCTCTTCAACACCACGCTCCAATAATGTGTTGATACCCTCTAAAAGGCTTGGTGAACCATAGGTCATACCAAGTTCCACTGGTGTACCGAGATACTGTTCTAACGCTTGCACTTGGCGTTTAGAGTACACCATCAAAGGAGAGCCTTCTTCCATCCAGACTGATTGATATAACTTAGCAACCTTGGGGGCTCGCAGCGGAAGAATCACACCATGTAATAATGGACACCAGATCCAACGACTCATATCAACCACACGTTGGTCATGTAAAAATTGGCTTAAAAATCGTTTTACTGCCGATGCCGTCGGTTCACTCGGCGTTCCCAAGTTAACCAATAGCACACCCTGTTTTTGATTATTTTGCATTACTTCCATTCATCCATTTCATTGTTAATTATTGAGTACGAATTTGCGGTAGGAAAGTTCATAAAAAAAGCGACCTTTCGGTCGCTTTCACTATAACAAAGTTAACAAGCCTATACTGAGCCAATTATGCTAATGCTTTCTCAATATCAGCGCTAACTTGAGCAACTGGCTTAGTGCCATCAAATTTTAGGTATTTCGTATTACCCATTTGTGCTTCTTTACCGTAGTAAGTGATCAGTGGCGCTGTTTGCTCGTGGTAAACACCTAAACGAGCACGAACGGTTTCTTCTTTGTCATCATCACGAACGACAAGATCTTCACCTGTGACGTCATCTTTACCTTCCACTTTTGGCGGGTTGTAAATGGCGTGGTAGGTACGACCAGAAGCCAAGTGAGCACGACGTCCCGCCATACGCTCAACAATAACGTCATCGGCAACATCAAACTCAATCACATAGTCAACATTAATACCCATTACTTTTAAGCCATCAGCTTGAGGAATCGTGCGAGGAAAACCATCGAGTAAAAAGCCCTTTTCACAATCGGCTTGGGTGATGCGTTCTTTGATTAAGCCAAGGATGATTTCATCAGAAACAAGTTGACCAGCATCAATCACTGATTTCGCTTTTTTGCCAAGTTCAGTACCTGCTTTAATCGCAGCACGTAACATATCACCAGTAGAGATTTGTGGAATACCGTACTTCTCCATGATGAATTGAGCTTGAGTGCCTTTACCTGCACCGGGAGCACCTAGAAGAATGATGCGCATGTTTAATCCTCTTTAGAAAATTATGATTTATACCGAAGCTCACAACCAGATGAGACTTAAAACCAACGGTAAGTTTCGGTATAACGGTAATGAGATGAGTGAATAATAATTCGGCAAGCAACATACACAGCTTACCGATCGCATTCAAGCGATGCATTCTAACATACAAATTTAAGCGACTAACCAGATTAAGACTAAAGAATATAATCTTGGCCGGATGTTCGCTGCAAGTTTGCCTAAAATATCGCTCGTTCTCAGCAGAGAATCGCTATTCAAAGCAAAAAGCTCGCAGTTGCGAGCTTTTTGTTAGCCAGTTAGCTATTCAACCTTAGTCAAAAGCTGATTAATTGCGGTTAGGAATTGTGACGGATCTTCCATCGAACCACGCTCAGCAAGCGTCGCTTGACCTAGTAAAACTTCAACCCAGCGACCAAATACTTGCTCATCCGCTTCATCGGCCATCCGTTTCACTAACGCATGTTCAGGGTTAAGTTCCAAAATATACTTCACCTCTGGTACCGGTTGACCAGCCGCAGCAAGCAATTTTGCCATCTGCGTACCCATCTCATAATCGTCGGTCACAACAACCGCTGGAGTACTTGCCAGTTTAAAGGTAGTTCGAACCTCTTTGACACGATCGCCAAGGTACTGCTTCGTACGTTCAACCACCGATTTAAACTCTTCTTCAGTCTCTTTATGCTTCTCTTTTTCCGCTTCATCTTCGAACTGGCTCAGATCTAGCCCTGCTTTGGTGATGGATTGGAACATTTTTCCATCAAACTCAGTGAGGTAGTTCATCAACCACTCATCAATGCGATCAAACATTAAAATAACTTCGATACCTTTGGCTTTAAACTGCTCTAGGTGTGGGCTATTTTTGGCCGCTGCATAGCTATCGGCGGTGAGGTAGTAGATTTTATCCTGCCCCTCTTTCATCCGTTCAACATAAGCCGCTAAACTAACCGTTTGCTCTGCTGAGTCAACCTCGGTCGAGGCGAAGCGCAATAGGCTGGCGATCTTCTCTTTATTAGCAAAATCTTCTGCAGGCCCCTCTTTGAGTACCAAACCAAACTCTTTCCAGAAGGTTTGATATTTATCAGCATCATTGCTCGCCATACGTTCAAGCATGGTCAATACACGCTTGGTACAAGCATTACGCAATGATTGAGTCACCTTGTTATCTTGTAAAATCTCGCGTGAAACATTAAGCGGTAAATCGTTTGAGTCGATTAAGCCACGTACAAAGCGCAAGTAGGACGGCATAAATTGCGCAGCATCATCCATGATAAATACACGCTGAACATAAAGTTTCAAGCCTGATTTATGATCACGATTCATCATATCCCAAGGTGCTTTCGCTGGAATATAAAGTAGGCTGGTATAATCGTTTTTACCTTCTACACGGTTATGGCTCCACACCAGTGGGTCAGCATAATCATGGGAAACGTGCTTATAGAACTCTTGATACTCTTCATCACTGATTTCTGACTTAGAACGCGTCCACAACGCCTGTGCTTTGTTGATTTGTTCCCACTGGGTCTCTTCAGTCTCATTACCTTCGTCATCACGAACCTTGGTTTGGATAGAAACTGGAATTCCAATGTGGTCTGAATATTTAGAAATCACATCACGCAGACGCCATTCAGAAAGGAACTCTTTGCCTTCCTCTCGCATGTGCAAAATGATATCGGTTCCACGAGACTCTTTATTAATGCTTTCTACTGTATATTCACCTTCACCTTGTGAATACCATTGAACTGCTTCGTTAGCAGGTAAACCCGCAGCGCGAGTTCTTACAGTGACCGCATCAGCGACGATGAAGGCCGAGTAAAAACCCACCCCAAACTGACCGATAAGCTGAGAGTCTTTAGATTGATCTTGGGATAGTTTAGAGAAAAA
This sequence comes from Vibrio sp. V19_P1S1T109, assembly GCF_002241375.1. NCBI lineage: Bacteria > Pseudomonadati > Pseudomonadota > Gammaproteobacteria > Vibrionales > Vibrionaceae > Vibrio > Vibrio sp. V19_P1S1T109. The sequence goes on from NZ_NDIM01000239.1 coordinate 5,126, forward strand.
CTCCGCTGTGCCGGATTTTGCAATCGTACCGAGATGTTCAATGACATCTTCGCGGCTCATACCAATACCGTTATCTGAAATGGTCAGCGTATTCGCTTGGGTATCAAACGATAATTTAACGCCTAAGTTGGCATCACCTTGATATAAATCGGCATTAGACAACGCTTGAAAACGAAGTTTATCCGCAGCATCAGAGGCATTTGAAATTAATTCGCGAAGGAAGATCTCTTTATTGGAATAAAGAGAGTGAATCATAAGATGAAGTAACTGTTTGACTTCAGATTGAAAACCACGAGTTTCTTTATTGGTAGTAGCCGTTTCGCTCATACTAGCTCCATAACATCTGAGTTATTTTCATTCACACACAGAGTGTGCAACCAAGGATGATTTGCTAGTAAGATGAGGCTGGCAATTGTAAATTCAAGGTCAATAATCATAAAAACACTGTTTTTTTCATTTATTTTGATTATGCTTGCCGTAATTTTTATCAAAGAAAATAAAAACTAGCATAATGTTTCATCAATTGCTTCCCCAAGCAGGCTAGGTTGATGGACGGTTAAACATGCCAACAATAAGAAGATTATCATGAGTAACATAGGCACAAAATTCATCCTTGCTAACCGATTCACGTTTGATCCCAATAGTAACTCTTTGCTTGAACAAGAAAACGAACAAGAGGCTGTTCGCCTTGGTAGTAACGAAAGTCGAATTTTACTTCTACTTTGTGAACGCCCAAATGAAGTCATTACACGCCATGAACTGCATGAGTTTGTTTGGCGTGAACAAGGTTTTGAAGTTGATGACTCAAGCTTAACTCAAGCGATTTCAACACTTCGTAAGATGTTGAAAGATCAAACCAAATCACCAGAATTTGTCAAAACCGTGCCGAAACGAGGTTATCAAATGATCGCCTCGGTGACTCGAGCAACCCCCTACTCACAAAAAAACACCACCAACGAGCCTGAAGAGGAACCGTTACTGGCCAGTGAGTCTATCCAAGACATTGACGCGGATACCACTTCGCAACCCGAAGAGACAACATCCCGAACCGTGACGACAGATCCACTCGCGAAAGTAAAAATAGGGAAAGAAAAGGTAACACTGCAAAGCAAATTGATGTTGGTTGTGGCTCTTTTCTTACCTATCCTGGCTCTCCTATTGACTAGCCCTGCACAATCAAAATTTAAACAGATTGCGGTTTATAACAACATAGTTGTGAATACGCCCATCAATCATCCAGACCTAAACAAATGGTTACCTTCTATTGAAAAATGCGTAAAAAAATACAATGAATCACATACTGGAGAACTGGCACCTAAGCAGGTGATTGCGACTGGTGGTCAAAATAATCAGCTCGTATTGAATTACATCCATAGTTCTGAGTTCTCGGGTGAAAATGTCACTTTACGAATTTTAGCTAACCAAGATGATTTGGCCAACGTGTGTAAATAAGGGCATAAATATGAATCCAAAAGTGGCAACCCTCATCTTAGCTATCTCTGCACTATTCAGTAGTTGGTTATACTGGGGCAGTGATTTAAAAATAGAACAAATCCTAACGGCGCAAGAATGGCAATCTAAAATGGTCACTGTGGTAAAACACAGTCAACAGAATGATTCTGTTGGGCCAATCCGTCGGGTTGATGTCAATTCGAATGTAAAATATTTACCTAACGGTACTTATATTAGAATGTCAAATGTGAAGTTATTCGCCGTGGGTGGTGAAAGTGAAAGTTTCATTAATATCTCAGAAACCGGCACCTGGGATATCAGTGATAGCTACTTATTGATATCGCCTAGAGAATTTAAAAACATTAGTTCTAGTCAAAGTAAGGATTTTACCCCTGAGCAACTAGAATTGATTACTCAATTTTTCAAGATGGATGCTCAACAAAGTCGACGTATTGATGTCGTCAATGAAAAAACATTATTGCTCACCAGCCTAAGCCATGGTTCGACAGTGCTGTTTATCAATTAGCCATCGAGTAATCTGTAACTTTACTGAAGGGTCGAAAGGTCCTTTGTTGCGAATCGCCCTTACTTCTTCACAAAAGGTACACCATGGAAAAAGCCAATATTGAGATCTACTATTGCCGCCAGTGTAATTGGATGCTTCGAGCCACTTGGCTAAGCCAAGAGTTACTGCATACTTTTAGTGAAGAAATTGAATCTGTGCGTCTCTACCCTGATACAGGGGGACGATTTGAAATCATGTGCAATGGACAACGTATTTGGGAACGTAAACATGATGGTGGTTTCCCTGAAGCAAAAGTTCTTAAGCAACGAGTCCGAGATATCATTGACCCAGAGCGAGATCTGGGTCATTCAGACAACAGGTAAATCAGATAGCGACCGGTTTAAGAGCTAGTCGCTAAACGATATTGCGCTAGTCCTTGCCCCTCTAGCCCTATTACTTGAAATAATCCATCCGTATAAATAGCGTAGCTTGGGGGAAATTCATTACGTGGAAAGGTCGCGGACCCCGGGTTGACAATAATGACATCATCTTGACCTTGCGCCATCGGGATGTGCGAGTGGCCATGGATCAAAACATCACCTTTTTTTAATGGTGGCCTATTTTGAGCATTATATTGATGGCCATGCGTTAAGAAAAAACGAGTTCCTGACTCCAAAACTACCCAACAAAAATCCATCATCATCGGAAAGTCGAGCAGCATTTGGTCGACTTCGCTATCACAATTGCCTCTGACCGCCACAATATGCGGCGCCCATCGATTCAAGCACTCCGCCACTGCGGTCGGATTATACCCATCAGGTATAGGATTACGCGGACCATGATTTAAAAGGTCTCCTAGCAGTACTAAAGTGTCTGCACCTGACTGTTCAAATAGACTGAGTACTTTTTCAGTAGCAGGCAGTGAACCGTGTAAATCCGAAGCAAAAAACAACTTCATACTTTTATCTCCGTATTTTGGAGCTACAGATTGTACGAATTTCAGCACACTTCGTCATCTTTAGCTATGGATAAACATTGTCATTTATCACCACGAACAATTCACGTATGCTAAATAAGTTTCCTATATTAGGTTAGATGGCAAACAAGTATCGCCACTTAACCAACATGGCTATCGTTCTCATCACCACCATTTAGGTGATATCGCACAGACCAATGAGGTAGAAACATGAAAATACTATTAACGGGAGGGACTGGCTTTATCGGTAAAGAGCTGATGAAACAGATTTTCACGCACAATATCTACCTCCTCACGCGCGATATAGAGCGAGCTAAGCAGCAGCTCGCCCATGTAGACAAAGGTAGTATCACCTACCTGACCTCCCTAGCGAGTTTAAAAGACGCGAATCAATTTGACGCCATTATCAATCTTGCAGGAGAACCGATCGCCGACAAACGTTGGAGCAAACAGCAAAAAGCGATCATTTGCGCTAGTCGATGGGAAATAACAGAGCGGTTAGTTGAACTCATCCATGCCAGTACTGAACCACCCTCCGTTTTCATCAGTGGCTCGGCCGTCGGCTATTATGGTGACCAACAGTCTCATCCGTTTGATGAAACATTACATGTGCACCAACAAAGTTTTCCTCATCACGTTTGCGAAAAATGGGAGCGCATCGCCCTCCAAGCGCAATCAGAAAAAACTCGAGTGTGCCTATTGCGTACGGGGATCGTGCTCGCTAGCGATGGTGGTGCTTTAAAGAAAATGCTGCCACCTTACCGTTTAGGCTTGGGCGGCCCTCTTGGTAAGGGTGAACAGTATATGCCATGGATCCACTTATTAGATATGGCACGAGCGATAGCCTATTTATTAGACACGCCACATGCACAAGGTGCTTTTAACCTCTGTGCTCCACACCCCGTACCTAATAAGCATTTTAGCCAGCTATTGGCGAAAACATTACGTCGACCACACATACTATTCACTCCCAAATGGGTTCTAAACCTTGCAATGGGTGAAGCGGCTGTTTTACTGTTTGACAGTATTAGAGCAAAACCTAAAAAGCTAACCGAGCTAGGATTTCACTTCCAGTTTTCACACCTAGAACCTGCGTTGAAAAATATATTACAACATCGTGCTTAACCAAAACTGGCCTATATTTTTTGTGCATAGCAAGGTATACGATAATGACAAAAGCGATACTTATCAGTGGATAAACCGACGGTTGCATAAAGTAGTACAACCAACTTAATTGTCATTAATTCGTAACATTCATGTGACATGATCCAACTCTGGATATCCCAGTTAATCCAATATAAAGCGTTACATGTGGTACGACGAATATGACATTACACCAATTAAATTGGCTCAGTGTCGGTGTTGCGCTGACACTATTTTTAATATTATAGACACCTTTGCTTGCCCTCTCTTTGAGAGATAAAAAACGCTACTTTAACGGTAGCGTTTTTCATTTGCCCTTGATATTCCAATTTTTACCCCTATTTCTAAGACTATAAACTTGATTATCGCAAGGAAAATATCATGCAATCACCTTACATCGTTGAGGTCAATCAGCACAACTTTCGAGAGGTGTTCGAACGCTCAGTTGAGACTCCTATTCTCTTTTATTTTTGGGCACCCATAAATCAAGAGAGCGTACAACTCATTCCTGAATTACAAAGCGTAGCGCAACAACACAGTGGCGCATTCACATTGGCTCTTCTCAACTGCCAGCAAGAACAGCAAGTGGCAGCGCAATTTGGTGTTCAAACCCTGCCAACAATCGCTCTGTTTATTAATGGTCAAGCGGTCGACGGTTTAGCAGGTGCTCAGACCATAGAAACAGTGAGTGTAATGTTAAACAAACATTTGCCAAGCCACGATGAAGTTGCGCTACAGCAAGCCTTAACACTGATAGAGCAAACACAACATTCGCAAGCACTACCCTTGCTACTAAGTCTACCTGACGATATGAAAGCAAAAGCAGAGGTCAAACTGGCCCTCGCTGATGTGTTTCTGGAAACTCAGCAGTATGAAGCGGCAGAAACAGAACTGGAACGCATCCCACTAGAGTATCAAGATGGTTACTACAAAGGCTTAATCGCCAAACTGGAGCTGCACAAGCAAGCCGCTGACAGCCCAGAGATTCAAGCATTAGAAGAGATTTTTTCCGCTGAGCCAAACAACGCTCACATAGCAAGTGAGTTAGCGCTTCAATATCATCAAGTTAACCGTAATGAAGAAGCTCTCGAGCTGTTATGGTCATTTTTACAAAGCGACCTCAATTGCCTCGATGGCGGGCTCAAAAAAGTGTTTATGGACATCTTAAGTGCTCTTGGACAAGGAAATAGTGTGGCAAATCTTTATCGCAGAAAGCTGTATTCATTATTATATTAAT
>NZ_NDIM01000150.1:0-10434 GCF_002241375.1 Vibrio sp. V19_P1S1T109
GCAAGAACCTTAGAGCCGCGAGTCATCATCGAGTTGGATAACGGAAAAGAACTGCATAAAGGCAAGGTAGAGCGTGAAAAATTGCTGATGCATGTGTGTAAGTCTGCCAACATTCCATTGATTGGTGCGAACATCAAACACAGCTATCAAGTGAGTAAACTAAGAAGGTTACTGGCCGCACATATTGATTTGATCGAAACCGATAAAGAAGTGCGTTTTTGCAAAAAATGTGGCAGCCCAATGGTGATAAAAATTGCCAGCCAAGGCGAATTCAAAGGCCGACGATTCTTTACGTGTAGCCGTCAACCACAGTGTACCTATACTGAAAATTATAATGTGGTGTATGAAGTCGGAGAGGATCAAGAACTCTGAGAAGCCCAAAGTGTCGCATCATTTTTGCTGTCATTGACTTGGCAAATACGAACTTGGTTACGTCCATTTTTCTTCGCTTTATAAAGCTCAACATCGGCTAATTTCAGTAGTACATCCAACTTGTCACCTTCACGGTATTCACAAATACCGACACTTAAGGTCAGTTGGATTCGCTTCGATCCATAAGCGTACAAATGTTGATTAATCGCCTCACGCAGTTTTTCTCCCACATGTTCGGCTTGCGTGATGCTGTTATTAAACAAAGTCACACAAAACTCCTCCCCGCCGATACGGTAGAGGTTATCGTCGCCCACAATTTGAGACATTACCTGCGTCGTATCGATCAGCACCTTGTCACCGGCATCATGCCCATGGGTGTCATTCACTTGCTTAAAATAATCAAGGTCAATCACTAAAAGGCACAGCGTCGTATCCACTTTATTTTGCACAAAGTGAGCGAAGGCATGAGTGAGTGCTAAACGATTGTGAGAGCCCGTCAACGCATCACGAGAAGCAAGATAGCGTAGTGAGTTTTCGGTTTTTTTACGGCTAGATTCAAAAATATGAGCCACTGTCCAAATTCCGCAGTAGCAAAGAAGCAGATTGATCATCAACGGGATTGGATCATAAGCTTCATTCCATAAGGCTTGATAATAAATGTTGAACAGTTGCGGAATGAGTGCGATGCCCGTAGCGAGGCGGCCATGCTTAACCCCTAGCAATAGATAAAAAAGTACTGGGAAAAACGTGGTCCATAAAAATAGACCATTACTTAAAGGCTGGATAAAAGTCCCTGCGCTGATAATAAAGATTAGAAAATAAACGTAGACACGAATATGAGTAGCTGAATGTGTTTGTTGCTTTGCAATCAAGTAAGCGTAATAGGAGTAACACATGAAGACAAATTCTAATGCTGCTAGCCCGTAGCTGTAAGTGTAAAAAACGTTAAATAGGACGAAGAAAAATGCAATAGCGGTCAGCAGTAAGCTTAACCCACAAAGTACTGAGGCTCTCAAATGATGAGAATGATTGAATAATCGCACATCCATGTTACGTCACCGTATTGCATATCGAAGATATTGATAAAGCTTATAGTACGAGATAATTGGTCCGAATCAATGGATAATCTCACATAACTTATACAATGAAATAAATTGGACAGCTTACATCTATTGTTAATCCGGTTATTGTGCTTAAACCCAGAGTTGTGAATAAAAAACAGACAAGCTGGTGATAGATAAGCCAACTGGCTCAAAAACAAAGAAAATAGACTTGCACACAGCAAAAACAGCCGTTAATATCCACTCCGTTCTGAAGATATGCGTCCGTAGCTCAGTTGGTTAGAGCACCACCTTGACATGGTGGGGGTCGGTGATTCGAGTTCACTCGGACGCACCATTTCAGTTGCATGTATCATGCTCAAGAACAAAAATTTGGGTCTTTAGCTCAGTTGGTTAGAGCGTCTGGTCGACATCCAGAAGGTCGTTGGTTCGAATCCAATAAGACCCACCAAATTCAAACAAAGCCCGCCACGTGCGGGCTTTGTTGTATCTAAAAACCCACGCAACGTTATCGCGGAAAATTATTTAACAGCGAAGATGGATTTTATCCTCTAGGAAAAATAAACATTATTCCGAGCATGTTGTTCATTGATTATGTTCCGCAATCGCCCGATTGGATTTAAGTTTGGACTGTATGGCGGTTTTCATCACTGCCACACAGGCAGCTTAATTAAATTATCCCAGATTAAGGTGAAATTTGGGTATAGTGTTTTATTTTTGATGATAGGTGGAAAATGAGCACACACAATGCCGCGCGTTTTTACATTGGTACTTATACGGATGCACCAAGCAATAGTAACGGCGTTGAGCTGATTGAGCTTAACACCATCACGGGTGAACTTAGTGTTTTGCAAGAGGTGATGGCGACGCGTAACCCTTCCTACCTTCTTGAAACCACCAAGGGCTTTTACACTTTTAATGAGGTAGAAGCGAGCGACAACCCACAATTAATACACATTAACAAGGGCTCTGTTTCTCAAGTGCCACTGTCGGGTAGCTATGCATGTCATCTTGCTATTGATGCCAAGCAGCGCTATTGCGCCGTGGCGCATTATGGGTCGGGTAATGTGAACATTGTTCGTTTGGACGACACTGGCAAACCGGAGTTATGTATCGCTGATCTATGGATTAATGGTCAGGGGCCAAATGCAGAGCGCCAAACCTCACCTCACGCTCATCAGGTGGTTTTCCTTAAACAGTCGTCGCAACTGGTTGTGGTCGATTTAGGGAGTGATGCAATTCATTTTTTCGCCATCAACAGTGATAATCAGGCATTTTCATTGGCGCAAACTGTAGAGATGCCTGCGGGGAGTGGGCCGCGCCATGTGGTGTTTAATCACGCAGAAACCCGAGCTTTTGTGGTCTGTGAATTGTCGGAGACTTTGGTCACCTTAGTATTTTCCGGGACACAATGGCAAATAGAGGCTGAGTGCGATCTCTTGCCGAATGAGGCGAAAAGTGGAGCGGCTGCGGCGATTAAGTTGTCGCCCGATGAACGTTTTCTCTATGCTTCCTGCCGAGAGCAAAATAAAATCGTTCTTTTTGAACTATGCCAGCCACAACCGCAATGGATTGCCGCATTTGATGTCGGTGGCCAATTCCCGCGTGACTTCACTTTGTCTGCGGATGGAGATTGGTTGTTGGTTGCTAGCCAACATTCACACACAATCGCCAGTTATCGCCGAGATGAAACCACAGGCAGGTTGGTTGCCAGCGGCTTTAGCTGCAAAGTCGGCGCGCCAGTCTGTGTGATCGAACAGCACTGTTGCGAGTTATCTTTACCATAAAGAGAGAAATTAATGACTATTCATCGTATTAATCCGAGTAAACGTTGGTCTGACATTACCGTATTCAACGGCATTGCCCACTTTGTGGAAGTGGCTGATAGCGATACAAAAGCCGATATGAAAGGGCAGGTTGAGCAGATCTTAGCCCAAGCTGAGCAACAGTTAACGGCGATCGACAGCGACAGAAGCCGTGTGTTATCGGTGACGATTTATGTCACAGATTTTGCTCATTTCGCCGCTTTGAATGAAGTGTGGGATAGCTGGTTTCCAGAAGGATGCGCACCAAGCCGAGCCTGCGTTCAAGCGCAACTGGCTAACCCTGACTATCTGGTTGAAATGGCTTTTGTTGCCGCAGCTGGCCCAAAATTTCAGTAAGACGTTTCTTACGATGTGATAAAAAATGGCGCTAAAAACAGCGCCATTTTTTTATCTTAAAGCTTGATGATCTTAACGCTTCTTAGCAGGTTATCGGCTTGCATATGAGTGAGTTACGATTCATCGAAATGCTCAGCTTGCTCAAGCCACAATCCATTGATTATGCCAAATGCGCAGGCGAGTAATACGCCAAGAACCCAACAGAAATACCACATCAGTCATCTCCTTTAGTACAGCGATACGCTGTGGTTGCGAATATAATCATCACTCAATCGACCGAACATTTTGTAGTAACCCCACGCGGTGTAACTGAGGATGACTGGCACCACTAAGATGGCGACAATCGTGATGATATTGAGTGTTTTCTGGCTGGATGTGGCATCCCAAATCGTCAAACTGTGTGATGGCATTAAGCTTGACGGCATGATCATCGGAAATAGTGCCACGCCTGCCGTTAAAATAATGCATGCAATAGCAAGGCTAGAGAATAAGAAGGCCCAGCCAGATGCTCTTTTCAGGCTTGCCCACATGCACGCCAATAAGCTCGCGATGCCCACGCAAGGGATCAACCACAGCATCGCGTGTGCTTGATAGTTATGCAGTAAATGGCGAGCAACGCTAACCACTTCTTTGTGCAAGGGGTTTGAAGCGGCATCCGTGACAATCGGGCTCACGATAATATAACCCGCCATGTTGGTGGCAAAGAATCCGCCGATGAGAAATAATGCCACCGCAATGCTGGCACTGACCACCGACGCGCTATGGGCTCGCTCACGTAACGCATCACAAGTTTTGAGCTGTAAAAACGTTGCGCCTTGAGTGACGACGATGGCAAGGCTGAGCAGGCCACACAGTAGTGGAAATGGCGTGAATAGATCCCAAAAATGGCCTTGGTAATCAAGCATCAATAAGTTATTGAGCTGAAAAGGGACTCCTACCAATAAATTGCCAAAACCAATGCCAAAGATGAGGGGCGGCACAACGCCACTGATGAACAGTGCGTTATCGCACGCCTTGCGCCATGAGGGATTATCGATTTTTGAGCGATAATCCATACCTATTGGGCGCAGCCATAACGCGGCAAGTAGCAACATCATCGCTAAATAGAAACTAGAAAATGCGGTGGCGTACACCAGTGGCCAGATGGCGAAAATCGCACCGCCAGCGGTAATCAGCCATACTTGGTTGCCATCCCAATGAGGCGCGATACTGTTGATCATCACTCTTCGTTCAACATCACTGCGTCCCAAAATGGGCAGTAGCGCTGCAACGCCCATATCAAAGCCATCGGTGATGATAAAACCAATCAATAGCACACCGACAATCGCCCAAGTCAGCAGACGTAAGGTTTCGTAATCAAACATTGTGTTCTCCCTTAATGGTGTACGTGAGATAGAGATCCGTGCCCATCTTGCGTTTCAAAATGGTAACGTCCGGTATGTAGGGCGCTTGGTCCGCGCCGAGCAAACTTCACCATCAGGTACATTTCCACCACCAAAAATGCGCTATAGAGTAAGTAAACTAGGCCCAGTGAAATCCATAAATCGCTGGTTGATAGGTTAGATACGGCCATATTAACCGGAAGCACTTCACCGATAGCCCAAGGTTGGCGGCCAAACTCAGCAACAAACCATCCCGCTTCACTGGCAATCCAGGGAAGTGGAATGGCGAATAATGCCGCCTTAAGTAACCAAGGCTGAGTGCCGATTTTTCGCCGACAAATTTGGATGAAACAGAGCCCAATCACAGCGAACATCGCCATACCGCAGGCCACCATGATGCGGAAGCTCCAAAACAGAGGTGCAACTTGCGGAATGGTATCTTGCGCGGCTTGTTTGATTTGGCTTTCAGTCGCATCAGTTACTTTATCGGTGTATTTTTTGAGTAATAAACCGTACCCCAAATCCTCTTTTAGCGTTTCAAACTGAGCGATGTTTTGCGGTGAATCGTCACCATTGCGTAAGGCTTCCAATAACCCGTAAGCGAGCATGCCATTGCGAATGCGCTCTTCACTGCGCGCCATCAAATCTTTTAAGCCGATGACGGGCTCATCCAATGAACGCGTGGCGATAATACCCATCAAATAAGGGACTTTAATCGCCGCGTCTGTGTGCATGGTTTCTTGGTTAGGTAGCCCAAACAGAGTAAAAGAGGCAGGGGCTTGTTCGGTATCCCACTCGGCTTCAATGGCGGCCAGTTTCACCTGTTGTACTTCACCTAAGGTGTAACCTGACTCATCACCTAGCAATAAAGTGGCGGTAATGGATGCCATGCCAAAAGCGCAAGCCACAGCAAATGAGCGACGCGCAAAGGGAAGGTCGCGCTTTTTCAATAGGTAGTATGCGCTGATACCCATGATAAACAGTGCGCCTGTGGTGTAACCCGCCGCAACGGTATGCACAAACTTCACTTGGGTTACTGGGTTAAAAATGACATCAGTAAAGTTGGTCATTTCCATACGCATGGTTTGATAGTTAAACTCGGCGCCGACGGGGTTTTGCATCCAGCCGTTGGCCATCAAAATCCACAATCCAGAAAAGTTAGAGCCTAAAGCGGTTAACCAAGTCACGCTTAAATGCTGACGCTTAGAAAGGCGCTCCCAGCCGAAGAAAAATAATCCAACGAGTGTTGATTCAAGAAAAAAGGCAATCAAAGCTTCAATCGCCAGTGGGGCACCAAAAATGTCACCCACATAATGAGAGTAGTACGCCCAGTTGGTGCCAAATTGAAACTCCATAGTGAGGCCGGTGGCAACGCCAACGGCGAAGTTGATGCCAAACAGCTTGCCCCAAAAACGAGTCATGTCTTTGTAAACGGTTTTGCCGGTCATGACATACAGTGATTCCATGATCGCCAGTAAAAACGATAAGCCAATGGTCAGCGGAACAAAAATAAAATGGTAAAGCGCCGTACTGGCGAACTGGAACCGTGACAGTTCCACCACATCTGTAAGCATAAAGTCTCCCTCCCGCCAGCAAAATGGCAGGTAAGATAGTCAGAGATGAATGTGTGATTGATAACACCTGCCACTTGAAGCTGCGGGCGGCAACTTCAAGTTAGTAGGCATCATTAGGTGTTAAGCAGTTTGAGGCGTGCGAGTGAATGGTTTTTTTAGCCAGTAGTCGAGGCTGACGTAGCGGCCACCACCGTAAATGAAAAGAACCATCAGCATCACAAAGTAAGTAGCCGCAAATTCCATCCCGTTATTGAGCATCACAGGGTCGCCAAGTTCTGTGATGTAGTTGTAGCGGCCCGGAAAATTGACCGCCAACCATTCAATAAAACCGTTTAAGCGCACCGTCGCTTCCATACTGCTGGTGGCAATCGCGTCCCAGCCATGTTTCCAGTGCACCATTGCGCTCGCCACACTCATCATGAGAATCATAGGGATAGCCATAATGCGAGTAAAAAGACCAAGTGCGATGCATATACAGCCGAGAACTTCTGTCGCGGCGGCTAAAAATGCCAGCAGTTCTGGAAAAGGTAGATTTAAACCACCATCGGCGGTTGAGGCGCCAAACCAAGCAACGGTTCCAGCGAAACCAACCACTTTGGAATGAGCGCCGACAAAAATCACCGGCACGAGGAAAAGTCGAATCGCAAGTAGTACTATAAAATCGAATTTTTTAAATTTTTCGATCACGCCATCGTACCAATTGAGGGCTGAGTGAATCATAGAGTTTCTCCTAATAAATACAGGCTGATGAGTCCTTGTTGCTGAAACGTTTGAACCCACGCCAAAAAATGGAAGTTGGATAGGTGTTGAGCTATCTGTTGTTCTAGTTGCGTTAGTGACTGCGCTGGGGCGTTTTGAATCATCTGAATTAGGGCGATATCCACTTCTCTGAGTTTTTGTGATACCACCTGATGCGATGCATGACGAAATACCCCATAACAGACCGTTTTCTGTTCTTGAATCAAAAAAGTGACCGATTCTGGATGGACAAGAAAAGGCACTTCGACCAGTTTTAACGTTGGGTTAAGCTGTATGCAAAACGCCTCCGGTTGAGCTTCAACATCATCCCACCACACGTTGAGATGCGGCACATGAGCGCTATCCATTTCAGCGTTGAAAACGATCCATTCATATTCAAGCAGTGCGATTTGCTCAGCACTGAGGTTAACACTGGCGTTATGGTTATTTTGCTGTTGGATAAACTGAACAAATTCAGTCGCAATCTGATGGAACTCAGGCTCCATAGCGCCATGTATTACCAGCCATTCGTCCGTCAAAATGTAGAGTGTTTCCTCGTTAAGTTGAGCGTAAAACAGAGGAAAAGTGTGCTTAATGACAGAGTAGATATTCGCTCGAATGAACTCTCGATAACGGCAGGGCGGTTCGCCTTGCGCGACAGGAGAGCGGATCACACAGGTCAGTGCGTGCATTGACATACTCATGTTCATTGGTGGTTTAAGCATGGCTACGCTCCACATCGATAACTAATGATGGCGCTGGTTGCATAATATCGTGATGGATAGTGCGCAACTCTTCAGTCAAAACCACCAGAGGAGGCACATGATGATCACGTTCAAGCAGCAAAGGACGGCTACCTTGTTGAGCGTAAGCATAACGAGCCAAGTCAATCACCTCTTGTTGTACTGGTTTGCCATGGGTATCGAGCAAGAAATCTTCGCGCTCTTTTAAGTGACCTGCGATGTGGTAATAGCAGATCGCTTCGCTCGGTAAAGTGGCCAGCATGTCAAACGGGCAGTAATTGTGGTTACGGCTATTCACATACACATTATTGATATCAATCAGCAGCTGGCAGCCGCTGCGCTCAACTATCTCAGCAATAAATTCGCCTTCGGGGATCTCCTTGCCGTAACTGTGGTAGTAGGAGATGTTTTCCAGCACCAAAGGGCGTTGCACAAGATCTTGAACGCAGTGAATGCGATCGACCAAGTAAGCAATGCTCTCTTTATAGCGCGGGATAGGCAGCAGTTCATACAAGTACCCTTGGGCATCACGCGAAAAGCTCAAATGCTCACTGTAAATGTCGATGTTAAATTCATCTAAAAATGCCGCTACCTTTTTCACAAACGCTTTGTTCAGTGGCTGACAATCGCCAATCGACAAACTCAGCCCATGTGCAACCAGAGGATAGTGCTTTGCTATCTGCTGTAACTGCTCGCGTTTAAGTCCGCCCATGTTCATCCAGTTCTCCGGAGCAAGCTCAAGGAAATCGATGGCGGGATGGTCAGGCAACTGGCATAGCAAATCGATGTGTTCGCTACGCAAGCCGATGCCTTTTGAAGTGCGATCTATTGCCCGCATACACCACCAGTGATTTTGCTGTTGGTTAGAGTAATGGTTTCAGCGGAAGGTGCGATTCCCTCTGCGGTTAAGCCACATTTACCATCTCTGGCGCGTACTAAACGTCCTTGCGGATCGCTTTTTAGATCCTGTTTCTCAAAGCGTTTTTCAGTACCACATTTGCCAGCCGCGCATTTGCCACCATTTTGAGAGGTGGGTTGCGCACTCACTGGTGCTTCCGTTGACGTTTCTGCAACGCTCATTGCAGGATGAAGAGCAATGGCCGAAGTCATCGCAATAGACAAAACAATTTTACAATTCATGGGTTATCTCCTTCACGGAACTCATTGGGTAGCTTGAGAGATCACGGGCGGCAATAACTTCGCCGTGATAAAACTGTTTGATGATCTTGGTGGACTCTGATTTATGTTTAAGGCCGACTCCCATCCAGTGGTTGAGCACGAGCAGTTTAGGATTGATTTTGGCTGCAATTTCGCCAATCACTGAAGGTTTAGCGTGCATAAATGCGGAAACTTCATCGGCTGACTCATGAACAGCCATCGGCATGACTAAAATGTCAGCGCCTTGAGCAAAATCGAGAAATGCTGGGTTACTGCCGTTTTGATCGGCAGAAATAACAATAACGCCCTGATCACTTTCAATACGATAAGCCAAACATGGCACGTCCCCATGAGGAATACCGAGTGCGTAAATGGTTAAACCGTCTTGTTGATACACTTTAGTTGGTGTCGTGGTTTTGTAAGGAACATCAGTGATGGTGACTGGGAACAAACCATCGCTGCCATCATATAAACCATTTAAATAAGCGTAAGCGCCATCTTTGCTATTAAAGAGTGCGTCCATATAACCTGATAGGCTAGGGAAGGCTGATCCCGCTTGCGGGCCTGCAATATCTAGCGGGTCTTCTCGCTTAAAGAAGTAGCCGCCTTTGAGCAGCGCGGGCAAGTCTGCAACGTGATCGGTGTGAAAATGGGTAATGCCTAGAAAATCCAAATCTTCCAGTTTAGAGCCTGATTGGCCAAAGCGCAGATACGCGCCGCCGCCAGCATCAATCATGATTTTAGATTTTCCTTTCCACCAAATTACTTCCGCTGAAGAAGAGCGCAGATCATCTGAAATTGGCCCTCCCGATCCTAAAACTTGTAAAGTGAATTCTTTGTCGAGCGGTTCTAACGAGTTTGCGTAAGCACCGATGGCACCGCACGACAAACTGATTGCGAGCACCAGCGCCTTGAGTGGTTGTTTCATGCTGACTACCTTTTGATTGTCTTTTTTATGATATGTGGATACCTAGGGCGAAAAGAGACTTGCGATAAAAGTGCAAGCTTTTTGATTCTCGTCAAGGTGTAGGTGAAAGATATGATTTACGAGGATGTTTGGTCAATCTTGATTTTCTTACCTATTGGTTAAGGTAAATTGAACAATGTGGTGTGATGCAATAATAAGCCTGTTAGATTCTAGGTTTGCACCGCATAGCCAGAACCAATTAATACACATAAAAAAATAACAAATGTTCTATTTAGAACGGCATCACTCCAGTGTTCAGTGATATTTAACCCACGTT
>NZ_NDIM01000149.1:0-32901 GCF_002241375.1 Vibrio sp. V19_P1S1T109
TTAAACGCAGCCACATACTCATTAGCTAACTTAATTATCACATCTAATTGAACACATTTTTCTTCATATTCAGCTCGTAACGCATTGCATTGACGTTCAATAGCTTTAAATTCTTGCACCCGCTGATGGAGTGTTTGCCGGTAGTCTGTGCGTGCTGAACAAAACTCTTTAACCTCCTCAATATTGTTTCCGTACGTATCAATAAGATCATGCTCAACCAGCTTTTCCTCAACCATAGATGTTAATCGCGTAACTTCATCAAACAACGCATTTCTTTGTGCGATAAGTGGACAAAGTTGAGCTTCTATTTGCTTAGCTTGCTGCTCTTGCACCAGTTTTTTATTGACGACTAGAGCGTCCACCTCATCACGTAAAAATGACTTTTCATGTTCTAATGCTCGTAGTTCGCTAGTGAGCTTCTCATGAGCCTGCTTTCTTGATTCCATTTCATCTAATTCATTATGGAATCTTCGTCGAAAATCATCCGCTAGCTCCTGTTCAAATCGTTCACGTCGTAGCTCCTTCTCCTGCAACCATTCTTCGCCCAATGTACGTTTAAGAACTGCTAGTGCCATTTCATTCAACTCATCAAGTTCAGCAAGCCTTAAGTCGACTTTCTCATCCATCTCATTTTCAAGATTTTCTTTTCGCATTTTGACTTCATGAAGAAGAGTCTCATGCGCACCAATGGCTCTTTCAAGCTCCCCTAAAATCTCATCCTGAGCGCTTTCGCGAAACCTCATTTTCTCTAGACGATCGTCATACTTTTTTTGTTGTTCTTCAATGCGTTCTTCAAGTACTTTTGTCGCTTTTTCTTGCTGACTCTCTTCTTTTTTTAATTGCTTTTGAGAACGCATTAATGCTTCAAACTGCTTTCTTACAGTTTCATGCTTGGTAGCCGTGTTGCTAGCAATTACATCAAGATAATCATTACAAGGGTTAAGCGATTGCAGCCTAATCAAGCAATTATCTAACGAATCAAATTGATCTAATTGACCACAATCAGAAACATCAATCTCAATCACGTTCTTATCGTTAGATCGACAATCCCAAATTTTATCTGCATCACATTTATGTTTGTTGGCAATTTCAACCCAATACTGCTCACTCCCAACCTCAACAACTAAATCAGGTCTACGTCCATCCATGTAGACTTCAACCTGAACTCCTGAAATATTAAGCTCTGAACAAGCATCAGGCGCCACCCAACCAGTATCAAGAGGAAGCGGTATTTTTCCGACCTTGGCGAAATATTCTTTCGCTGTTAGATGTAGTTGCGTCTCATATGCCAATATGCAAGCTTCGTCAAAATAGTGAGAGAAATACCAAGCCCTTTTCTTTCCTTTGTTCGCAATTAGCTTTGCACCACAGCACGCACAAACGATATTGTCTTGAAGACCACTTTCAACGGACTCTATTGATACTGACGCTTTTGTATCCTTATGTACTGCGCGCGTAATATGGATCTCGCTCATAGCTTTCTCCCCTTTAGTTCTTGACGAATCTTTGACCAAAAAATAATATGACGTCATTAACGACAGGTAAATACTGAATACATAAACATGTCGAATAACTAGACAGGAGTCTAAAATGAGTAAGTGGCCAATTCGATGGGATCTGCTTTTTCGATACAGAATGATTGAGATTATTTCGTTATGGGAAGGAAGGCTGACCACCAACCACTTAATCCAAAGTTTTGGTATTGGCCGACAGCAGGCATCGAAGGATATCAACAGCTACTTGACAGAGATCGCGCCTGATAACCTCATCTACGATAAGTACCTAAAGGGCTATAAGCCTAGCGATCGCTTTATACCTCAGCTTACCCGCGGTCATGCAGATGAGTACTTACATGTTTTATCTCGTACTGAAGATATGACGGTTACATTTGATCAGCTTGATATGGGGTTTGAAAATACAGAAATGATTCGCCCTGTGACTCGCAATATTGCTCCAGAAATTTTGCGCCCTCTGGTGCAAGCAATCAGAGAGAAGAAACGTGTCGATATAAGCTACACATCACTCAAAGACGGTATTGAAGTTGAACGGATTATCTCTCCACATACCCTCGTTTGCACTCCACTACGTTGGCATGTTCGAGCTTACTGTGAACACTCTAGCGACTACCGAGACTTCGTGTTAAGCCGAATTCATGACATTCCGGAGGTAAACAACTGCACAATTTACGGTAAGGCTAGCGATACGCTTTGGAATACTGAAGTAAATATTGAACTTGTGCCCGACGCTCGCTTTAACGAAAAACAAAAATCGGTAATCGAAAAAGATTATGGCATGAGTGACGGCGTTCTTAGCATTACTACAAACGCGTCACTTATTCGATATGTTCTTGATACTTACAACATCAATATCCATATGCAAGAATCTACCCCTCAAGGGCAGCAGATTGTGCTGGGGAATATGGATGAGTTGAGACCTTACCTGTTGTTTTAGATACAACATAACGCCTAAGCAACATTCAGTTATATAGATCAAAATCGTCACTACAGGTTCGTGATTTCAATGCTTTGATATTGAAATCCGATTGATTTAGCTGCGTTAAGTAACGCATATTCAGTTTTAAATATCCTCGGTTTCATCTTTCGATCTGACTCCAGAAAACCGTGAATTCCCCACGTATTGCTCTGAACCATTAAATAATAACCATCATTATTTGGGGACATCACACCAATCGCAGATTGAAGCGTTCCAGACCTAAAATGAGTTTTCAATTCACGTAACATCATGATGTATTGTCGCTTTCCTTTGACCTAAAAAAAGGGAGCATCAGCTCTAATGCCGATCAGTTAAGACTTTAATCGGCAGATCAGTTGAATGATCCTACCTTTATGTAAAAATCCGATAGACCTTGTTTATCGGATTTTTTTATGCACGTTTCTCAAGCCCTCGATATCATCAACAGTTATAAACCCAATCAAGTTGAAACACTCGCAGACCTCTTGCCCATTGAGCTCATCAATAGTGCTTATGAGCTTACTGATACCGTTACTCTAAGAAAACGAAAGCTCACTTTAGAGTCGATGGCATGGTTACTGGTTGGCATGGCTATCTATAACGATAAATCTATGGCTGACATTGTCAATATGCTCGATATTGTTGACCGCACAGGTAAGCCATTTGTTGCTCCAAGTGCATTAACACAGCGAAGAAAAAATCTTGGTGAATCAGCGGCTAAAGCGCTTTTTGAGTGTACGCAAAGTCATTGGTTCAAACAGGCTAACTTACCAAATTGGAACGGACTTACGTTACTGGGTGTTGATGGGGTTTTATGGAGAACAGAAGACTCGAAAGACAATGCTGAAGCGTTTGCCAAGCCTACCAATCGTGATGGTAAAGAAACACAGTACCCACAGGTGCGCATGGTCTGTCAGATGGAGCTGAGCAGTCATTTAATCACAGGCAGTGCTTTTGACTGTTATACCGTCAATGAAATGAAGCTGGCAGAGCAGCTTATCGAAACGCCCCCCGATAACAGCTTAACGCTCTTCGACAAAGGCTTTTACTCCCTAGGTTTACTTCAAGCATGGCGTTCGCACGGCATCAATCGCCATTGGCTTATCCCGATGAAAAAAGGGCTGATTTATGAAGTTGTTCAGTCTTTTGGCCGACAAGATAAACTGATAAAACTGAAGAGTAATCCGCAAGCGCGTAAGAAATGGCCAGAGCTAGAAGAAGAGGTTGTGGTACGTTTAATCACGAGAGTCAAAGAGGGGAAGCAATACGATGTTCTCACCTCAATGGTTGACCCTATGCTTTATCCCAAATCAGATATATACCCGCTCAACTTGAAGATGCAGGTTTCAAAATCTGAAAATTATCCGTAATTCTGGATAGCAGTGAGCCTGCAACTTTTGGCAGCGTTACATTGAAAAATTCATTAATAGCCGTTGTAAATTCAGCCTTCGAGGAGAAGTAAATATTGTTCCTCGCATACTCATTCATCACTTTCCATAACCGCTCTATTGGATTTAAGTTTGGGCTGTATGGGGGTAAGTAATGAAGCTCGATATTGAGCACTTTTGCCGCATTTCTTACCATTTCTGACTGATGATAGGCGGCACCATCAAGTACTAGGTGTACTTTTTGCTCCAACGGGTAGTGCTCCTTTTTGAGCTTCCAGAAGAAGCGAACGATGCTCTCGCTGTTTATCGTGTCATACGTGTCTGTCACGGTTGCGCCAATATTTTGGAGCGGTAAAGCACCGATGATATTGAGACGAGTTCGACTGCCTGTTGCCTCAATCACTTTGTCTTGGCCTTTTCGTATCCAGCCATAACTTAGTTTTGTTGACTGCGTAGGATGAACGGCATCCATGAATAATACAGGGTTTTCGCTGTTTCTTAGCGTCTCGTTGTAATGCTCGATAAAGGCTTGCTGCATCTCTGGATCAAACTTATGCGGCACACCTTTCGGCTTTTTATATGAGAAGCCGTGATAATGTAGCCACTTGTTCATTCCTGCAACGGTATAACGGATACCAAACACAGCTTGTACATAAGCGACAATTTGGTGGGTATGAAAGTGCGTTTTCTCAGTCAGATGTTCGATAAGTTGCATGGTGTGCCCGGCAGAAAGTCGGCTTTGGCTACCACCATTTTCAGGCTTAAGTTTTTCAGAGAGAACATAATCACTGAGATGACGAGCAACAGTCGATTCGTGAATACGAAGAGCTTGAGAAATCATCGCCTGGCTCCAACCTTCAGACGCAAGTAAAACCGCTTTGATGCGGTCACGCACTCGACCATCACGAGTTGAATCGTGCATCTCTTCGAGTTGTTGTTTCTGTTGAGGAGTCAGTATTATTTTCATGGTGCGTAGCATGATCTTGATTTTATGAGAAATCAAGCATCTTCAATGATCACGGGTATAGAAGGAAAATCGCACTTTATCGTGTTCTCTCGTTGGTCTGTACTTGAGTTTTGTGTAATAAAACCACAGTTAACATTGACTTTGGTCACATAACGACGCAAAATCGGTCTCAAATCACATAACGATGAGAATATAGTATGAACGCTACAGTAATCACAAATGAAAACAACGCTTCACTAGCAAAACCTTCAGTAATGAATGAAGTTCTATTTTTTGCTAAGTCTACTGTTATTATGGGTGCAATTATCCTACTTGTTGCTTCTGCTTGGATTTAACTTCCTAAATAAACCCGCATTAAGTGTGATCAATGGTGTTGAATAGCCATTCACTGATTCACTCTAACGTCAGAAGCATAAAATTAATTCCTGTCCTTTTTTACCTTCTGGTCAATCAAGCCGACTTTCTAGCTAATTACTTACTCAATTCCCTGTTTAAACACGATGTTTTAAGCTAGACCAATACAAACTTACCATCAATATATACGCTATTGCGGGCGCAACATAACTCGTGCTCAATGAAAACTCATCAATCAAACTCGCCTGCACGAATGGCAAAACAACACCTCCAATTGAACACATAATCAATATCGCAGCCCCTTGCGAGTTTTGTTTACCTGACGTATCCAGCGCTTGTGCGTAAATGATTGGGTAAAGCGTAGAATTGCATAGCCCCACGACAAGCATCAAATAGCCAATCCAGACATGGTTTTGGCATACCGCGATAGCACTAATTAGAGCCGCAACTGCGCAAGACAGGGAGAAGAGATAATGTTTGTTTGCTATGCCCCCAAACTTAGCGAAAAGTAATCGCCCTACAAACATTAATACCCAGTAGAGAGCTATGTTCTGGGTTGCAGATACCAATCCAAGGTCACCATATTGCTGATCGGCAAGATAAGTAATCGTAAAAGTCCCAAAACTGACTTCTACACCGATATACAGTAACAGTACCAACGCCAATTTCATAAACTTCCGATTCTTAATCAGAATCGTCAAACCACACAAAAAGCTAGTCATCTGTTTCGGTTTTATATCTGGAAGAGATATGTTACTAAAGAATATTAGTAAGCCTAAAAAGAACAGAGCAATAAGTAAGAACAAAAACGAGACTTGATGGGCTGTGCTATTCACGTTAAAAATGGAAGCCACGAGAATGACGGTGGTAAGTACCAGTGGGCCGAGTACAGTGCCAACAGAATTAGATGCCGTCGCCACACTTTGACGTATGATGCTCTTATCTGGCGTAGATAATAGTGATACGTAAGGTGAGCTCACAACTTGAATAGCAGACACACCTGATGCCATCAATAAGATCCCAAGCAATGTTGGAACGAGCTCTTCTCCTCTGACTAAATATGCCATGGCTAGGCAACCCAAAAGGCACCATATCAGGCAGAACTTTAGTGTAGTTCTATAGCCAATTTTCGCCATGACGAATGACGTTGGAAGCGACACCGTGATTCGAGTGATAAAAAAAGCCATGGGAAATAACATCGCCATTTTATAATCAAGCGAGAAGACCTCTTTATAGTACGGAATGAGGGAGTTGCTTGAAACGGTAATCAGCCCCCAGATGAAAAATATCAGTGATAGCAAGACCAGTGACGCATCTTTTAAGCGGAATACTTTCATAGTGATTCCTTACAAGCAGTAATAAAAAAGCAGAAGAAACTCTTCTGCTTTTCGATTGAGACCTTACGGTGTATTATCTTTGAGCCGCTAATCACGCACAAAGTTAATGTGATGAACATGAATTTTGTATTTCTCAATAATCACTTTGGTCGCATGCATACTTTTGATTCGTTGTTCAGAATCTAAAGCGGCTGCCATCGCAGACTCGTTCTCGTAGCTGTGCTGCATCATAAGCAGCAGGTTTTTATGACTTTCGGCTTCAATAGCTTCAGGCTTATTAAGCGTTAACCCTTGGTTATTCGGGAATGTACGAATAATCGGAGCGACTTCGTTTTCCATGTATTGATAGAAGTCTTGCTTTTGTTCTTCAGTTAAATCAGCTTCAAAAAAAGCGGTGCGAAAAATAGTCATGGTCGTTTCCTTACAATTCAAAGCCAGATTGGTTTGCGATAGATTTCAATGTTGCTTTCGCTTGTTTGATATCTTCGAACCAGTTGTCATTTTGAGCCCACATTTCAATCACTAATGGTGCGCTGTAATTAATTTCAGCGAGTGTTTTGAAAATCGCAGGGAAGTCGACTTGGCCTTCACCGATAACAAGATCTCGGAACTGACCTTTACAGGTTTCTGAAACTCGTAGTGTATCTTTAAGGTGGACTTGCACTAGGTGGTCGCGGCTCAGTTTTAGCTCAGTACACACGTCGTAGTTCCAACCAGAAATATTGCCCACATCTGGGTAAGCCATGAAGTAAGGCGATGGGATTTCACGCTTAAGAACTTCGAATTTGCTCAATGAGTTGAGGTACGGAGTATCCATAATCTCCACCCCTAGCATGATGCCTGCGCGCTCTGCCATTTTGGTAGCTTGCTGCATCCCTTCAATGAAGCGAGCGTGTGTTTCAGCCGATTGTGGCTCGTAGTACACGTCGTAGCCTGCCATTTGAATACAGCGAATCCCCAACTTGTAAGCCAATGAAATCGCTTTTTCCATGATGATCTGCGATTCAGTGCGAATGGCGTCATCCATTGAGCCAAACGGAAACTTACGGTGAGCACTTAAACACATCGATTGGAATGGCATTTTGTGCTTTTCACACTGGCGGCGAAGCTCATAGATTTCTTCGTCTGACCAATCCAAACGAGCACGTCGCTCATCGGTTTCATCTACTGAAATTTCCACAAAGTCAAAGCCCGCTTCTTTCGCGTGAATCAAACGATCTTCCCAAGTGAGAGAAGCCGGCATAGCTTTCTCATAAATACCTAATCTGAATTTGTTTTTAGAATCAAACATTCTTTTTCCTTAAAAGAGTTGTTGTTCTATACGCGCCGTTATGTCTTGGATTTTGTTGGCAATTTCTTCATAGCCTAACGCTTTCATTTTTGGCGTTAGTGAAGAGACACTTATCGCGTATACAGGGGATTTGTTCTTATCGAAAATAGGGACAGCAACACAAGAAATACCCGCTTCGTTCTCTTCATCATCCAGCGCATAACCACGCGCTTTGATCTTGTCAAGAACATCAAAAAACTGAGACTTGTCGAGAATCGTATTCTCAGTTAACGGTTTCATGGTGCTAACATTGCGCTGCCAGTAGGTTTCGCGCACAGCGTCAGAGCTGAACGCGAGGTAGCATTTACCAGCGGCAGAGCAGTACATAGGAGAATGTAACCCTACGTAGGTTCGAGTTCTAAAGGCTGAATTAACGGGTTCAAATTTATCTTTAAAAATAATGTTGTCAGCATCAAAAGAGAGAAAGTTCACCGTCTCATTCACATCATCGATCAGCTCAGATAGATACGGCTTAACCGTGCCAGTGACATCAGAGTTAATTGCTGCATGTCCGAGCTGAACCAACTTCATTGTTAAGCGATACTCTTTACCTGAGCACATTTGAGCAACATAACCAGAGGCTTCAAACGTTGCCAAAATTCGATGGACAGAAGACTTATTGAAGCCAGTTCCTTCAGACACTTTCTGTAATGAAACGCCATTAGGATAATTCCCAAGGAATTCCAGAACAGTTAGTGCTTTAGACAACGATTTAATTTGCTCACTCATATATGTGTTACCAATGTTTACCTATTTCAGTATGGAAATTTTCTGCAATATCACGTCCATTGCTTCCGACTAAAGCGCGACCAGCAATAAATGACTTTGCAGACAGATTCTTAAACAAATGCAGATCGTCTGGCACAATACCACCAGTAATGGATAGTTCAATTCCAATATCCGATAATTCCTGCATTTTTATTAAATCTTCTTCGGTCCAGCTCACACCTGCGAGCTCTGCATCACGTGCACGGTGATAAATTGCTTGTTTAATGCCCAGATCGATCCAAGCTTGCGCATCTTCCAGTGTCCAGTGTCCGTACAGCTCGATTTGCACTTCACCATCAAATTCATCGGTCACTTTTTTCGCTGAACGGATAGTTTCGATGTGTGCTGCTGCACTCACGGTGACCCAGTTAGCGCCGGCATTCATCGCCAGACGCGTTAAAATGGCGCTGGCATCGGTAATTTTCATGTCACAGACAATGATGTGATTTGGGTATTTTTCTCGCAGAATTCTTACGCTGTCTACGCCATGAGCGAAGGCCAAGATAGTCCCAATTTCAATTACATCCAACTTATCTGCAACATGCTCTATCGAGGCTAAAGCCGTGTCGATATCAGTGGCATCCAGTGCCATTTGTAACAACGGCTTCGATGATTTGAGTAAAGGCTTCGATGGTTTTAATAAGGGTTTCGGTGACTCTACTAAGGGCTTAGGCATCCATTTCATCCTCAAATTGTTTAAACAACTGCACCAGTCTTTGATAGTGCTTATATTTCTTTTGGTATATATCGTAGTGTTCAGGATTAGGCTCGACACGTGACGTAGAATTAGTGATGGCTTTAGTACATTCTTCTAATGAAGCGAACTCACCTGCGCCGACCATTGCCATCATTGCGGCACCTAATGAGCCGGTTTCATCCACATCTGATATCTCAACGGTCATTCCGGTAAGGTCAGCCAGCATTTGCATCCATACAGGGCTAGATGCCGGGCCGCCTGTCACTTTCAGTATGTTGGCTTTTGGAAAGCGTTGACGCATACGTTCTAGGTGAATGTTATGACAGAATAAAATACCTTCCCAAATTGCTTGAATAAGCTGGCCTTTGGTGTGGTGCGATTGCAGACCATAGAAGCCGGATTTGAGTCCAAGCCCTTGGTTAGACCCGTAGAGGAATGGCACAAAGTAGATACTGCTTGATGCCGGGTCTAATGCTTCTACTAAAGCTTGGTTTTGCTGGTGGTTAAGCTCGCCATTTTCACCAAGATAGTCAACGAACCATTCATAATTACCCGCAGAAGTTGGGCTTGCTTCGTGAATGATGTATTCGTTATCCACAGCGTAATGGCCGTAAACAAAGTTGTGGCTTTCTTGCGTTACTTTCTTTGAGATACCAGACGTCACCGCCCAGGTTCCCATTACGTAATTCAGGGTGTCTTCTGAAGAGTTGATTCCAGAACAAATCGCGGTGGATACCACGTCAAATAAACCGCCGAAAACAGGTGTACCTATCGCTAGTCCGGTTTCACGAGCAACGGCCACAGTGATTTTCCCTGTTTGCTGTTGAGGTTTGACGACCGGTGGTAGCGCATTCCAAATTTCTTCAATGCCAAAGGTTTCCAGAAGAGCTTTGTCATACTCGCCAGTGATGGAGTTGAAAAAATTACTCTCTGAAATATTGGTGAGCTCTGCAGCCACTTCGCCCGTTAAGCGATAACGAAGGTAGTCGTGAGACATCATCACTGCGCCAATGTTGTTGTATCGTTCGACATCGTTTTCTTTGATCCAACGAATAATAGATACAGGGTGACCTGTCCAAAGCGTTTGCAGTGTGGTTGGATATATTTCTTGTGCTTTACCTTGTTCTAGCCATTCTTTAACGATAGGCAGAGAGCGCGAGTCAGAAGACATAATGCCATGACCAAGGTTTTGTCCCTTTTTATCAAGAAGGTAAACGCCTTTGCCTTGCGCTGAAATGCTCAAGCCTTCGATAGAGGTCGGTTCTACTTTTGTGATCGCTAAAAGCTGCTTAATGACATCGACAGCATTACCCCACAGTGCGTCGAGGTCCCGTTCTACCCAGCCTTGTTTCTCATTGATGACGCTCGCAGATACCCGCGCAAGGCCTTGTTGTTCACCTTTTGCGTTAAACAACGCGGCTTTCATGAAAGTGCCGCCAGAATCAATTCCAATGTAGTAATTCATTATTTGGTTTCCAAAAGGTCATTGTGAATTTTCACCACCAGTTTTCGTACTGGTCGACTGTCATCATTTTCAATGTTGGTGATATGCACTATGTTTGGTGTAAATAAATAAAACTGATTGGTTTTCGCATGGATGAAATTGAGTTCTACCCCTGCGTATTCATAGAGCTGAAGGTCACGGTCTTTGTTGTAAGGTTCCGCGTCTGTATGGGTACCAGTATCTATAGACCAAGCCATTACTTCAGAACCTTCCAAGAGGATTTGCAGATCTGAATGGTACTTGTGTACTTCTGGCTTAAAGTTACCCAGTGGCTCTTTGTCGTATTCCAATACAACAAACCATGCTTGTTTAGAATCAAAGCCAGGAAGCTCGTGACGACCTAGTGCGAGATCTGCTTGATCTAGGCAGTTTAAGTACTCAAGTACGTTTTGAATAACGACCGGGTACGACTTGGTTATTAGCGTAGGTTGAGTATTTCCGACTAACATAAAATTCTCTCTAAATATAAAAGACTTAACAAAGCAGGCGTTTTAAATTAATGGGCACTAAATAGGTCTTGTAAAAGCGTCGCTAACCCTGTCTTATAGTCATTGTTTTTAGGAGTGATAAGGTTGGCTGAGCTTTTTACCGTGTCATCTGCGTTTTGCATTGCGATGCCGAGCCCAGCAGCTTTGAGCATTGAAATATCATTGTGGTTATCACCAATCGCGACACAGTGTTCTAGGCTAATCCCTAGCGGCTCAATGTAACGGGTTAATGCGTTGCCTTTGCTATTGCCTGTTGCTGCGAAATCTACACGGTCAATCCAAGATCGTTCGCCGTTGAAGTTCTCCTTTACGAAAGGAATATCGGCAAATGTGTCGACTTCACCTTCAACGACAAACTTCCACACGTACTCTGAGTTTTCCGCTTCATATTGAAAATCGTCGACCTTTTGAATGTTTGGTCGTTGGCTCTCTGGAAAGGTTTGAGACCACGTTAGTAGCGCTTCCATGTATTTAATCGGGCGAGCTCTTGAGTAGAGCATCGAATCACGAACGTACATCACCATCTTCAGGTCATGAGCTTGTGATAGGGTGATAAATTCAGCCGCGATTTCTTTATTTATCGAGTTCTCTTGAATGACCGTATCGTTCTGATAATCGAAGATGTAAGTGCCGTTACAGCAAATTATTGGGGTCGATAACCCTAATTGATCGTAATAAGGTTTTGCCGCGACATGGTGGCGACCAGTAACGATCACGACATGAGTGTGCCGAGCGATTTGTTTGATCGTCTCGACTAACTCTTGGCTAATAATGTGCTGTGAATTGAGAACCGTACCATCGAGATCTAATGCCAATAATTTATGTGTAAACAGCTGATGCATGTGTGAGACCTTACTTCTGTCCGTAGTATGAGTTCTTACCGTGTTTACGGTTGTAATGCTTGTCTAATAACTCTGGCTGAATAACTACTTCTGGACTAATTGCACGAGTAGCGGTTGCCATGGCTGCAATTTCTTCCATTACGACAGCATTGTGCACAGCGTCTGAACCATCTTTGCCCCATGTAAATGGTGCGTGGCCAGCGATGATAACACCAGGCATTGACTGTGGGTCGATATCACGTTGTTTGAACTCTTCGATAATTACTAAGCCAGTGTTTTTCTCATAATCAGACTCAATCTCAGCTTTTGTTAGTAGACGAGTACAAGGTACATCACCGTAGAAATAATCGGCGTGTGTTGTGCCTAATGCGGGAATGTCTCGGCCTGCTTGTGCCCAAATAGTGGCGTTGCGAGAGTGTGTATGAACAATGCCGCCAATGGTTGGGAAGGCTTTATAAAGCTCAACGTGTGTTGCTGTGTCGCTTGAAGGGTTCAACTTGCCTTCAATTCGGTTGCCTTCTAAATCGAGAACCACGATGTCATCGGCCGTCATTACATCGTATTCAACACCTGACGGTTTGATTGCAATAACGCCACGTTCGCGATCGATTTCAGAGACATTCCCCCAAGTGAAAGTCACTAAGCCATATTTAGGAAGCTGCAAGTTTGCTGCAAACACTCGTTCTTTTAGTTCTTGATACGTTTTTTGTTCTTGAGACATTGTGTTGGCCCATATTGTATTGAAGAAAATTACGAGCGGATTACCTAACTAAAGAAACGCTAGGCAATCGCACTCAATTGCGTTACTTAGCTGCTAGCTTGATCTTGTTGATCATTACATCACCATTTTTCTCGATGTAAGCGCTCCATACCGGCTGGATAGCTTGTTGGAAAGCAGCGCCATCAACGTCACGGTTTACTTGCATACCGTTCGCTTCCAGTTGAGCTATCATCTTGTCTTCTTTCTGGATGCTTAGCTCACGTTGCATTGCAACCGCTTCAGCAGAGACTTCTTCAATGATCTGTTGCTCTTCATCCGTTAGCTTGTCGAACTTACGTAGGTTCATTGTTAGAACTAATGGGGAGTAAGCATGTTGTGTAAGGCTTAGGTACTTTTGTACTTCATCAAACTTGAAAGATAGCGTTACAGAAATTGGGTGGTCTTGAGAGTCAACAACGCCTGTTTCAAGTGCAGTATAAAGTTCAGATACTGGAAGTTGCTGCGGGTTAGCACCTAGCTCGTTGAACATGTCATTTAGAGCTTTAGATCCGTTTACACGCATTTGTAGACCTTTTACATCTGAAGGCACACGAATAGGTTTTTGGTTATTGGTAATGTTGCGATAACCATTTTCTGGGAATCCAAGACCTTTAAGACCGAATTTTTCAAAGTTCGTTAAAACTTCTTTACCTGGTGCGCCGTCTAGTACTTTGTATGCTGTTTGACGATCTGGAAACATGAATGGCAGAGTGAATGCTGCTGATTCAGGCATTAATCCGCTGTAGTTATTCAAGCCAACCATTACCAAATCAACGATGCCAGCACGCGAGCCATCGATCATTTGCTTATCACTACCTAATTGACCTTGTGGATATACGTTTACTTTGATTTCGCCGTTTGAACGAGCTTCTACTTCTTTTTTAAAAAACAAAGATAGATCTTGTTGCAAATCCGACTCTGGTGCAGCATGCGCCAGTTTTAGAGTCGTAACGGCAAAAGCGCTAGAGCTCATTGCGATAGTCGAAGCAAGTAAAGTAAGTTTTAGTAGGGTTTTCATTATTATTTTCTCCGTCGAGGATTAACCAATGACAAACGACATTGGCACAGTGATAATGCTTGGGAAGATGACAAACAGTGTAAGCAGAGCCATGTAAGCTGCGATGAATGGCAGTACACCTTTCACAGCGGTCGACATTGGTACCTTAGCTACACCACACACTACGTTTAGTACGGTGCCTACAGGAGGTGTAATCAAGCCAATTGAACAGTTAATAACGAACATTAGGCCGAAGTACGTTGGGTCAATTCCAGCCATCTTGATGACAGGCATTAAAAGGGGTACAAGGATTAGAATCGTTGGGCTCAAGTCCATAACCATGCCGACACACAGTACAAGCAGCATGATCACTGCCATCAGGAGTCGTGGGCTATCAACCAGTGGACCTAACATTTCTGCGAGTTGCTGCGGAAGCTGAGCAACAGTAATTAGCCAAGCTGCAACCATTGCACAACCCACCAAGAACATAACCATTGCGGTCGAGCGACCTGCGTTGAGTACGATGCTGTAGAACTTCTTAATAGTGAGTTCTTTATAAACAAACGTTGAGATAAAGATTGCGTAAGCAGCAGCTACTACCGCAGCTTCTGTTGGAGTAAATATACCGAAACGAATGCCCACAATGATGATCACGGGTAACATCAATGCCCACACACCATCTTTTAGCGCTGCGCGTTTTTCTGATTTTGTTGCTTTTTCAGATGTCTCTAGATTCTCTTTACGAACCGTCCAACGCCACACAAACATCAATGTCACGCCCATTAATAGGCCAGGAACGATACCGCCTAGGAATAAGTTTTTGATCGAGATGCCGCCAGCAACGCCTACAAGAATTAGAGGGATTGAAGGTGGAATAACGGGCGCAATAATACCGCCTGAAGCGAGTAGTCCCATTGATGGTGCTTCTGGATATTTTGCTGCTTTCATCATTGGGTAAAGAATACTCACTAAGGCTGCTGCATCTGCGACAGCCGAGCCAGAAAGACCAGCAAGCAATACCGAAGTCATGATTGCAACATAACCCAAGCCACCTTGACGGTGTCCCACGTAAGTGGTTGCGAGACGGACAATACGCTGTGACAAGCCTCCCGATGCCATCACTTCACCCGCAATGAGGAAGAATGGGATGGCAAGCAGAGTGAAGCTGTCTACACCATTAATTAAAGACTGCGCAAGAATGTCTGCACTGAAGAAGTCCATGTGAAGCATTAACGCCATTGAAGATAATAACAGTGCAAATGCAACAGGCAGACCCAATAGAATCGAGACAAGCAATACCGATAAGAAAATGGCTAACGTCATTATTCTTTCTCCTCTTCTAAGCTATCTAGCTGCCAGTCTGGTTTGAAGATTCGCACGAAGGCAATCACACCCATTAACAAGCCTGACACCACGCCAGCTAAATAAAACAACGCGGAAGGAAGCCCTGTAAGCTGGGAAATATCTGACCAATTCGACATCATTTGACGGTATGAACCGATGTAAAGCATGCCAACTGAAATCAGTACTACCACCCAACAAATGCGTCTTAGTACGGGTACCGCTTTTGGGAATAGTCGCTCTGAAAATTCCGAAACAGCGAGGTGTTCACCTCGGCGCAACACAACGGCGGCACCGAGCATGACAACCCATACAAGACCAAGGCGAGATAGTTCTACAGAGGAACGAAGACCAGAAGAAAAACCGTAACGTAGCACTACGTTGGCGAACACGAGCACAATCATACAAGTCAGAATGACCGCCATGATGACATCGATACTTTTCCAAAGACTCTTAAATACACTTTGCATAAAGCTTTCCCTACCTTTGGCTAATTACAGAGACGTAATTTGTTCCCAAATTCCATCGTTAATTTCAATGCCGCCAGCTGCTTCGTGTTTCTTGATGAAGTTTTCAATTTCAGAACCAGCAATCATGACCGAACCGGTTTCTGCTGGCTCTGACTCAAGAACGTAGTCACGGATGCGCTTCATCTCTTGTGCGTAAGTGTTTTGGTCCATGGTCTTGCTTAGATCGATAGCGATTAGGAATTGAGAAACACCGAACTCGCCACCCATATCTTCAGTCAGTGCTGGTACTGAGTGGCCGCCAGTAATTGCCGTTAGCATCATATCTAGTACGATTGCCATTGATGAACCTTTCCAGAATCCCATTGGAAGTAGACGTTTATTTTCCCAAAGTACATGTGGGTTTTTAGTTAATTCACCATCGTTGTCAAAACCACCAACAACAGGCAATTCTTTATCTGCAAGAACAAAGTTTTGCAGTTGGCCGTAAGAGAACTGGCTCATTGAACAGTCAACAACGACTGGCGGATCACCTGCGACAGCCATAATTAGTGGGTTAGAACCAATGCGGTGATCTTTTCCTCCCCATGCCGGCATTACTGCGATTGAGTTAGTAGATGCAATCCCTGCGAAGCCTTCACGTGCCATTTTCAATACGTAAGCTCCCCCACGCATCCAGTGGTTTGAATTACGCATACCGACCATACCGATACCATAATCACGAGCAAGATCCATGGCACGTTCTGCGCAGATAAGGCCATTAAGAACTCCAGGTCCGTAGTTGCAGTCCCATTGCTCTAGTGCACCCATGCTATTTATGCATTCTGGCTCGGCATTTAATTTGATTTGGCCTTTATCTACTTGGTCAATGAAGACCGGAAAACGGTTGATGCCATGCGAGTAAGTGCCTTCGTTTGCCATTTCAACAAAGCCCGCTGCAAGCTTGGTTGCCATCTCTGGTTTCATGCCGCGAGCCAAAAGGATTCGTTCGTATTCCTGTTGTAGTTTTTCCGTTGATATTAAAGGCATCGTTGCTCTCCTGATAATTGAATTCCATAATACGGAATAAATTATCACACAAATTCCGAAATCAAACCGTGAAGCAAGTTGTGAAATAATTACGTATTGAGTATTTTTCCAATAAGTGCTGGCAGGTTAAAAAAACAGAGAAAAAAGTTCCTATCATTCCGTATCACGAAACAAAAATCGTGATTGAAACCAAACTTTAGAAAATAACCAATATGCAACTTGATTGTTTAATATGACAAATGTAAAGCGTGGGGTATTTAAAATCACACTTTATATGCCACTAAGTTTAATCCTTACATGCGCTAGTCAATAGTTGAGGGGGTAGCCGAATGACACTTGATAAAGTGTCTAAAGATTAGCTATTCCATCTAATTTTTTGAGCCTATGATTCAAATCAGGTCGCTTTATTGCAACGCTAATACAACAAATGATTTTGGCGAATTAAGAGGTCAATTAAAAACAGTAAATACAGCTCTTTATGCCAATCAAAAAAATACCTTACAAACATAACCAGCGTATACGTCAATATTTTGTTAGATCCAAGCCTCACTACTGGACAGGCACGCATGACCTAGTAACTTCAGTGATGTTGCCATTAGGACTACTACACTAATAGTGAAGCGCTACCGCAAGCAGACAATACCGTAACGAGCTTCAAAGGCTGCGGTGACGATGAATGAAAAGTCAAAATACACGGAATAGATGGCAAGCGCAGGGTACGGCGAAAGTTGCATATTGCAGTTGATACAAAGACTCACGAGATTATTACGACAGAACTGAGTTTACCGAATATTACGCTGAAGTATTCACAAACCTACTTTAGCGAACACACGAAAAGTCATTGATATATTGAATGATGGCACTAAATTTGGGAACAAAGTTATCCTCGACATATCGCGGCAAGTTACCCGAAGTTTACGGCTCTAATAAAAACTGGACGCAATGTTATGGTTATCACGAACGTTCACTCGCTGAAACGGCAATATATTAAATGAAGCAACTACTAGGTAGATAGGCGATTGAGCTTGATAAATTACGAAACGCAAGCTCGTAAACTTAATTATGCAATAAGGCTTACTATGATCGATAGGGTCATCTAAACAGACTAATAACCATAGTAAACTGCTACTATTCACAAGGTGCGGCAAGATGAATTAAAGCTAATCCACCTAGTGAAGTCTCTCGATACTTCTTATGCATATCTTTACCTGTTTGATACATTGTTTCTATCACCTTATCCAGTGATATCAAGGATTTGCTATTGCGCTTCAAAGCCATGCGCGAAGCATTAATCGCTTTCATTGCCCCCATTGCATTACGCTCAATACATGGTACTTGCACCAATCCACCAATCGGATCACATGTCATGCCCAAAGAGTGCTCCATTGCGATTTCGGCAGCAATGCAGATCTGCTCATTACTACCACCGCGTAATGCCGTTAATCCAGCTGCGGCCATTGAAGAAGATACCCCTACTTCACCTTGGCACCCTACTTCTGCTCCCGAAATCGACGCATTGGTTTTATACAAAATACCGATCGCACCTGATACCGCTAAGAAATCTTTTAGCTGCTTGGTATCCAGTTCTTTTATAAAGCGATGGTAGTACATCAGTACCGCAGGTATTACGCCCGAAGCTCCGTTCGTTGGTGACGTAACCACTTGGCCACCAGCAGCATTTTCTTCGCTGACGGCAAAAGCAAATAAGTTTATCCAATCCATAATTTCCATTGGATCATTTTCTACCGCAGCGTTCGCTTCAAGCTTTTTGAGCAGATTTGGTGCACGCCGCCTCAAATTCAAACCACCTTCGAGAATTCCTTCTGTTTCAAATCCTCGCACCATGCAATCATCCATTACACGCCAAATTTGATCAGCCCTTTCTGAAATAGTATCAACCCCATTAAATGCAGCTTCATTCTTCAAAATCATGCTGCCTATGCTCATGCCATTTTTATCGGCTTGATCCAACATTTCATCAGCACTGCTGAACGGGAAAGCCACTTCTATCGGTGCACTTTTACTGCCATTTTTCAACTCGTCAGCCGTAGCGATAAATCCGCCACCAATCGAATAATAAGTTTCACCAACAATAACGTCTCCACTTTGGTCGAATGCAGTAATCATCATGCCATTTTCGTGCAAAGGCAGGTTGTCGTCATGAAACAACATGTCTGTTTTATAATTGAAGGCAATGCTTTTCGTGCCCGCCAAATCCATTACACCACTATCAATCGCATGACGCATTGCGTGGTTAGCGCTGGTAATTTTGATTGTGTCAGGCTTATTACCCAAAAGACCTAGAATAGTTGCACGATCAGTATGGTGCCCAATGCCGGTCAATGATAAAGAGCCATATAGGTCCACCTGAACACGAATCACCTCTGTGATTCTATCGGCGATTAATTGTGTAAAATTGAAACCCGCCATCATAGGGCCATTGGTGTGAGAGCTCGAAGGTCCTACGCCAATTTTATAGATATCAAATATGGACAGCATACATTTACCTGTTTAGAAAACAGCCCGTTAAGAAAGAATGGCATAGAGCCAATCAGGAATAACAATACAAGCAGCAATGGTCACGACAGCGAAGGCAAGTAAGCCGTAATGACTGGCTGTCGGTTTTGCAAATAAGTGCTTCTGTTGTTCAATAAATTGATGTTGTTCTTCGGTCACGCAGCCCCAGAAATAGCTCACTACAACTCCGAGAACTAAAAAAACAACCGTGCCAATTAGCGCAAACCAAGGCCACGAAATTCCACTGTATTTAGCGATGAATACGACGATGACGCTACCGATACTGCCCGCAATCACCCCTTTCTCATTAGCATGTTTGAAGAACAAGCCAAGGATAAACGACCCCAAGCGGATACCCACGAATATAGAGGTTAAGCTGGCGATCGTTTTCAACACTGATTCATTTGAGACAGCAAGCAATGCCGGTACGACAACCAATCCAGCCGCAACCAAACTCATTTTTCTTGCTACAGATTCGTAATGAGCATTAGATGCTTGTTTACAGAAGAAACGTTTGTAGAAATCAAAGGTAGCTACAGTTGCCATCGAGTTGTAAGTCGAATCTAATGTCGACATGGCTGCCGCGGCTAATGCAGATATAACCAAGCCAACGACAATGGAGTTAGTGTGATTGAATACAAAGTCGAGTATCACTTCATTGCTGTTTTCAAAGTGTATACCTTGGTAAAACACGCTGAGTAAAACGCCGAGTATGGCAAAAAAGAGATAGATAAAGAACGCGCTATAGCCGCACAATAGCATTGATTTCAGCGCATTATTCTCACACTTAGTCGCGAGTGTTCTTTGAATAATCAATTGGTTAGTTCCGTACACACTAAGATGAAGAAAGCTAACTGCAACGACTCCAGCCCATAGTGTGGTATCAACACCCAAATCAAAATCTAAGTTGATGATATTGAGATGTTCCTGAGGCAACAACTCACCAGCATTGATTTTCATCAGTAGAATCACAAATATCGCGATACTGCCAATGATCAATACCGCGGATTGGAGCATATCTGTCCAAATGACCGTCGAGATACCCCCTGCATAGGTATAGAGAGCGGTAAATAGGCTGATATAGATAATCGCTTCAGAGATACTAACAGGTAGCACCTGAACCAAGATCAACGCCACGGCATATAAGATAACGCCAGCCGAAATGCATTGAACAACAATAAAAACAACAGAATTAATAGTGCGTGCGATTACACCAAACCGATGCTCTAGATACTCATAGATCGAGGTCAAACCTAGTTTGTAGAATACTGGTACAAAAAAAATCACGGCAAAAAATATAACGATTGGGTAGTTTAGGTGAATACTCATCGCTTCCATCCCCGAGCTATAAACCCACCCCGGCATACCCACAAACGTCATTGCACTGATGTAAGTTGCGAGAATAGACACACCAGCCGTAAACCAACCGAACTGCTTCCCACCAGTCGAAAAATCACCGCCAACACTATAGCGTTTATTAACTAAGTAACTAATAAATGCTGTAGCAAGCATATACAAGGCAACAACCACAAAGCTTGAATACGTAACCATTTTGGGCTTCCATTAATTATTTGCCGCAAATCATTCTCGACTGATATTACTTAAAAATTGACTCCCCCCTTCAAAAAACCACAGTAAGTGTGAACTTCATCACCAATATTGGTCACTATATAAGCCAATAGCACAGCACCATTCACTAACGGGATCAAGATCACCAAAATGCACAAAATGGGTACGCAGTCATTCCAAGGTGGACATTGATCACAGTTCTTATGAGCATAAAAATTCTATTATCCCCCCGAAATGAAGACGACGTGGTTCACATCAATCCTAATCACGTACCAATCAAAAAATCTTACACACCCTATAAAAATTAAGGTTTATCGACCATGACTATTAAAAAACACATGAGCGAAGTTCCTATAATGCAAAGGATAGCGGCTTACCTTGCAATCCTAGTAGGCTACTTTTTTTACTGTTATAACTTTGTAATTATTGACTACGTACGCCCATACATCGTTGAAGCGTATGATGGTATCAGTCTCGCCGATACTGCTCAGTTCTACACTTGGCAGTCAATTGGTGCTCTTATTGGTGCACTGAGCTGTGCCTGGGTAGCGTCTAACTTCGGTAAAAAATCAACCCTTATTGCCATCACAGCATTAAACGGTGGTGCAACCATCATTAATATGATGTTTACCGACTACGCGATGTGGGCGGCGATGCGTTTTATCATCGGTATTTCACTGGGTGGCTACTTTACTGTCGCGGTAAGTCTAATGATTGGACTATTTAAGCCATCAGTACGCGGAAAATTAACCGCATTTGCCTCTTCAATGTTCTCTGTAGCGCTAATGGTAATGGGGGCTTATGCAGCGTTCATTTCTAGTATCGACGCACCTTGGCAGAGCCTAATGTGGGTAGGTAGCATACCTCCTCTCGCGGCGGCGGCCGTGATGATCTTCATTCTTCCAAGTGACAAGAAAATCATTGCTTACGGTGAAGAAGAGCAAGCAAAAGCTGAAGCATCGAATGCACCCGTGAAGAAAGGTTCTTGGGGCGAAATGCTTAGTGCTCCATACCGAAAACTGACCATCACGTGTCTATTACTTGCGGGCCTTAACTTTTACGGTTACCAATTCTTCTCTGGCTTCGTTACGACTTACTTAAAAGAAGTCCGTCAGTTTGATGGGGCAACGATCGGCGTGATCTTCTCTATCTCTGCATTCGGTTCTCTATTCGGTGCTTGGGTATGGGGTGCCATTGCAGATAAATACGGTCGTAAAGTTAACGCATTTGGTTTCATCTTAGCGGGTGTCATGGCATCGGTATTCTTCGTTGCACCAAGCGATGTCACCATCGGCAGCCTAAACCTTCTTGCTCTACTTGGCCTTATCTACAACTTCGGCCTGTCAGCATCTGCGGTTTGGGGTGGTTACTTCTCTGAACTATTCCCTGCTCACCTACGTAGCTTCGGCGCTGCCCTATTCCACGGTGGTCGTATCATCGGTATGTGGGCGCCAATGGTATTGGTGTTCATCCAAGCACGTTCAGATTTAGCAACCGCAATGTGGGGCTCACCAATCGTATGGATTGTGGCTGGTCTACTGTGGCTATCTCTACCTGAAACACTGAAAGGTGGCATTTTCGACAAGAGTAAAAAAAGCCAAGCAGCAACAGCTTAATGCGCCCCTAAAATTGAAAAACACTAAACCGGTTGAGAAATCAGCCAGTAACAGAATCCTAATCGAGTCCTGTTCCGAATATTGACTCGACAATACAAAGAGAATCAATTATGTCTAAATATCAAGAAGCTAAGCGTATTGTTCGCGAATACTTTGTTGCAATGGAAAACGCAACTCATGAGAACGTTGCTGACGTACTAAAAGCACACACTTCTGAAGATTACTTATGGCGTGGCGTTTATCCTTTCCGTGAGCAAGAAGGCGCTCAAGCTGCGGCTGATGTATTCTGGGCACCAATGATGAAATCAATGACGCGCATGCAACGCCGTCAAGACATCTTCATCGGGGGTAATAATGAAATTAACCTAGACGAGATTTGGGTAATGAGCATGGGTCATTTCATGGGTCTGTTCGATGCTGAATACCTTGGCATGCGCCCTACTGGCAAGATCATGAACGTTCGCTACGCAGAATTTAATTGTGTTGTTGATGGTAAGATCACCAAAACGGGCCTATTTCTAGATCTACTCGGTATGATGGACCAAGCAGGTTGCTACCCACTACCACCATCAACAGGTAAGCACTTCGTTTACCCTGGCCCTCGTAATCACGACGGTTTGTTGTTTGAAGATGCAGCTCCAGAAGAAGGCGTGGCGACACTTGCTCTAGTAAACAAGATGGTTGATGACCTGTCTGCACTTAACGACAGCGGCGCGATGGGTTGCCCACCAGAAGTACTCGCGAAGAGCTGGTCAAAAGATATGATTTGGTACGGCCCATGTGGTATCGGCGCGTCTTACACCATTCCTCGTTACCAACAGCAGCACCAACTTCCTTTCCGTAACAACCTGAAAGACAAGAAGTTCAACGGCCACGTTTGTCGTTTTGCTGAAGGCAACTTCTCTTGTTTCTTCGGCTGGCCAAACCTATCGAATACACCAACAGGTGGCTTCCTCGGTATGACAGGTGGTGAAGTACGTGCAAACATGCAAGTTGTTGATGTGTACTACCGTGACGGTGATAAACTGTCTGAAAACTGGGTATTGATCGACCTTCCTTACTGGCTGCAACAACAAGGCTTAGATGTTTTCGAGCGCACTCAAGCAATCTTAAACCCTAACCTGTAACATCCCTCAATGCCAACCTCAGTCTATATCGCTTAGGTTGGCATTTTAACGTTCGTTCTTAATTACATCGCTTGCCAATAATCGCGCTAAACATTCATTTATCATTCGTCTCTGATCTTCGTAATGACTTTTACTATATACCGTTAGAACGTATCCAATATCTGAGTTGCTCTAATTCAAACCATTGTGATAAAAAGATTTATTGGGTTATATCCAAAACTGCACAATAGATACCAACTATTCTTTATTTTTCATACATTTCAACTCTAATGCTTTATGAGTACGTACCTAATTATGCTATTCTGTGTGTTAGTAATTTAGCTTAAAATATGGTCTATGAACTTTCCAAAACAAACCGTCACTTCAAAAGATGTCGCTAAACTGGCTGGCGTATCTCAATCCACCGTCTCTCGAGTGTTTGTTCAGGGTAGTTCAGTGTCTGACAAAACTAAACAAAAAGTATTTGAAGCGGCGAAAGCGCTCAACTATCGCCCCAATGCCTTTGCACGCAGCCTCACGACGAATGAATCTAAGCTAATTGGCTTAGTTTTCCCTGATGCTGACTATCCAATTCACATGAAAACCCTTCAGCTAATCTCTACCGAACTACAAAAGATGGGTTATTCAGCAGTACTGATCCCTTGGCAAGTTGATGGTGACGACCAGCACTCGATCCCCAATATCTTTCAGTACCGAGTAGACGGTGTCATTGCCGCTTCAGCAACCTTCAATAAATCGCTCTATGAAGAATGTGAAGAATTTAATATTCCTATTGTTCAGTATGCTCGTGTGGTTGAAGGGACTAAAAGTAGCTACGTCGTCAGTGATAACTACGAAGCAGGCCAGCAAGCTGCACAACTGTTAAACGATAACGGTATGACGAACGTCGTTTATCTAACAGGTGAAGTACCAACCTTTACCAATGATGAGCGTCAAACAGGTTTTAGCTCTGAATTTGAAGATTTGACCGGAAAAGCCCCTCGTATCGTCGAAGCCACTTATGATTATGCAAGCTCACTCAATAAGATCCGCGAGATGCTGACAGATAAGAACCGACCTGAAGCTCTCTTCTGTGCGACAGATAATCTTGCTATGGCTTTAATGGATGTCGCTCGAATTGAATGTGGTATTCGTATTCCTCAAGACCTTCAAGTCATCGGTTTTGACAATATCCCACAAGCAGAATGGTTGAGTTACCAGCTCACTACGTTCCGTCAAGATTTTCGGCGCTTAGCTCGAGAGTGTGTAAAGATCATTGTTGACCAAATAAACAATAAAAACAGTAGCTTGGTAAAAATGATGGTACCCGCTAAACTGATTGAGCGAAATACAACGAAAAGATAAAGAGAAGTTTGCATAGTTACCAATGATATAAGATGAATACTTAAGCATGACTTTATTGAACAAGCTCATCAGCAACTGACGCTATCAACACCTTCCACTAATGGAAATCGAGAATGGAGAAAGTAATTAAAGCCTCCTCTCTCGAATAACTCTGTACCTAGGTTATTCCACTGTAAAATAAAAAAGCCTCGTCACTAAATTATGAAGAGGCTGTTTAGGTTTAATCTTCGAAAAGTAAGTTTACTTAGACGCTACACTTTCCTAATTTTGGCTGGAATTGATTGGCGTACCGCAGCACCCACCACCCAGTCAAGCACTACACCATTGCCATCTCGAGTTGGATCTATCAAACCAATATCGTTAATGTTTACCCCATCTTGGCCTTTCGTTTTCACAGGCTGAAGTTTGTCACCAATCAAGTGTGCGCGTTCACCAAGCTCTGTGTGACCAAAACCATGCTCAAAACCAAGCGTGCCTCGTCTGATCCCAGAGACCACCATCGCCAACGCTGTGGTACTTGCAGTTGGCGTTTCAATAACAAACTGATCACCGGTTTGAATACCAGCATCCTTAGCGTCATTTGGATGAATGTAAACTGGGTTCACCCCTTTAATCGAATTTAAACGAGGCGATAAATTGGATACCGCACTATGAATATTCGATTTGAAGTTAGTCAAACTAAACGGCCAATCTGCTTTGGGATATTGAGTATCCAATGGTGTACCGTCTGAGAGCTTTTGTGGATACCACGTTGGGCAACCGCTGTAAAACTCGCCTGTCATAGTATTTTTTGCACTACCTACACGTTCGTTCCAAATCGCAACAGGCCGAGTCCATTTATACTTCATCTGCTCACCTTGGTAAGCCTCAGTTGCATTCTCAAAGCGGCCACCACGAGCAAAAATGTACGCCACACGCTTCATCTCATCGGGTGTCAGTACTTTTTGCATACTTGGCATGAGGCACTCTAGACCAGACCACGCGATATCTTCTGCACTCACTTCTGGAACACCACCTTTGATGTAAGCCAAGTTGGCCGCCGAACGAAGATAGAAATCTTCCGCGCTATGAATGCCATGCCATTGCCCTTGAGCATCTTTAATGGCTTGGTCGCCAAAGCCGCCAAGTTGCATCTTCTTCGCGACATCAATTAAGAAGTTTTCTAAGCAAACACTGCGACCATCAGCGGTCTTATCAGTGCGTGCTTCTACAATCGGCCAGCGAGCCGTCACAGTTTTCACCGGAACATCATGCCAAGGTGTTGCCATCCCCCAGCTCTCATAGGTCACCGTATCCGGCACGATGTAATCCGATAGCGCTGTGGTTTCATTGATGAATGCGTCAATCGAAACGATCAAACCAAGCTGTTTCGGGTCTTTCAGCTTGTCTTCCAACAACGTTTTTAAGCCTGGAACCCCATAGATTGGGTTTGCCATATGGTTAACCCACACCTTCACACGGTATGGATAGCCATCAATGGCCGCAGAAAGATGTTCTGTTAATAACGGCGCCGCAAACGGATACCAAGGCGCACGAGTTGGATAAGGTGATTCACCCGCAGCCACTCGACGTTTATATTCACTGGTTTTTTGATACGGGAATTTACTGCGGGAAAGGAATACGCCTTTCGGTGCAACTTTGCCTGCAAATTTGGTGAAGTCATAACGCGGGCCCGCAGCTGAGGTTGGGTATCCACCTGCTTTCGCCATTGCGCCACCTTTCATGTTGATGTTACCAATTAAGGCATTGAGCATCATGATGGTAAAGGCATTGTAGAAACCGTTAGTGTGCATATTGCCACCGTGGGTATCAACGACCGCTTTGGTGCCATGACTGGTGAAACGTTTTGCCAGCGCAATGATTTGATCAACAGGAACTTCACATTGCTCACTGTAGAAGTTCAAATCGTACTTAAACGCTTCTTCTTTTAAACACAGCAGCGACGACTTCACTCGAACAGAACCAGACGCAAGTTGCACGTATCGGTCTACGAACAATTCGGCGGCGCCCATTTGGCTATGCACACCGAACTCACCACTTTGCGCATCAACAATCACGTACGGATCGCTTTCCGATAGCACTTCGCCGTCAAAAGGCATTCCCATCTCCGACGCACGTAAG
Organism: Vibrio sp. V19_P1S1T109; assembly: GCF_002241375.1. Classification (NCBI taxonomy): domain Bacteria; kingdom Pseudomonadati; phylum Pseudomonadota; class Gammaproteobacteria; order Vibrionales; family Vibrionaceae; genus Vibrio; species Vibrio sp. V19_P1S1T109. Next base: position 27,036 of record NZ_NDIM01000149.1, read on the forward strand.
AAAGCGCCATGGCGAGGATGCGTCTCATCGCTGATCACCAGATGCGTCGCGTTACACCAATGTGCCGTGCCCGCTTGTTGCATCGCATTGACACCCGGTTGAGCTAGGAATGTTTTGTTGTAGCGCTCGTTTTCAAGGATCCATTGGATCATGCCCAACACCAAAGCTGAATCGCTGCCCGGTTTGATTGGCATCCAATGGTTGGTATCACCGGCGGCAAGGCTGGATGAACCAGCCGGCAGGCTTGGCGTAATGATGGTGTATTCTAACTTGCCTTCCGTACGCGCCTTTGCAAGCTGACGTGATTGACGCTTAAACGGATTACCCGCTTGCGCTGGCGACATACCGATAAAGATAATGTATTCCGCGTTATCAAAATCTGGCTTTAAGTGCGCGTTCTTATCCAAATCATTCATGAACGCGCCGCTACCCGCACGGAAGGCATAACCACAATAAGAACCATGGTGACCAAAGTTGCGAGTACCAAAGCTATTGAACGCGAAACGCTTAAAGATATCGTCACGTCCTTCGTTGCCGGCATTGGTCATCAGCAGTTGGTTCGCTTTTGGGCCATATTCTGGGTTTTGTGGATCGACTAGAGTAGTCAAATCACGAATGTCTTTAAGACCTTCAACATGACCTTCGCCAAATAAATCGCCGCCATTCACCACTTCATCAACCAGTTGTTCGTAGCTGATCGGCACCCATCTTCCTTCACCACGCTTGCCGACACGCTTAAGCGGCTGAGTGATCCGATAAGGGCTATTGCGAATTTCCAGCATGCCATTACCACGAGCACAGGCGGTAGAACGCCCTTCTAAACCCGCTTCCCCAGCCATGCCCAAATACGCCTCTTTAACGGGAGTTTCGAACGGAATGTGCTGTTGATGGGAAAGAGGATGGTAAGGGTTACCGACAATACGTAAAATCTCATCGTTACGATTATCAATACGCACACGCAAGCCACACAGACTCCAACAACCAAAACACATCGATGGAGCAACACGTTGATTCGGGTTTGGAATAAGGTTGCCTTGTTGATTCACTTTGTATTCTGGTTCTAACGAGTTGCCATGGTGAATGTCACGTGTCTTTTCGCCTGCGGTGCCATGAACAGCCCCATCAACCATGTGTTTGGTGGTGGCTGCATACCCAGCAGCAAAGGCGCCTAGCCCTCCAACTGCAAGCCCTGATTTCAATAACTGACGGCGTTTATTATCCATAATGAAATCCTCTTAAATCAGTGTTGAATAGCTGCAGAAGATGCAGTTTCACGTTTTGGTTGAATAAGCTCAGAAGCCAGTAACGCCAGCGCTATCCAAAGCCCAAATATGCCGACAATGCCCAGTAAACCATTGCTGCCGAGTGGTAATTCATAAGGATAAGGCCCCATGTCATAACGAGCGATAGTTTGCACCTCCATCATAGTGATCCAGCGAACCGCCCATGTCGCCGCAAGGGCAACAGCAGAAAAGAGCAATGTACGCAGCAAGCTATTGCTTTCATCACCCAATGCAAATAGCGCCAATAGCCCACTCATCAGCAATAAAGTGGCTATTACCGCAATATTTTTTATCCACTCTGGTTGTGTGAAAAGCGAAAATGAAGCGTTGTTTGATGCCCAAATCGGCAGTAGCAATAGCGCCAAGATCCCGCTCATCATGGTGGTTTGTTTTAGCAAACGGGTGTCGCCCATTGTCAACGTTTTGGTTTTTGATGGGATCAGAAGCCAAATCACTAAAGCAAAACCCACCGCGCCAATAAAAGCAGTCACAAACCAAAGTAATGGTGACGCAGGTTGGTGCCATAGTGAGCGTGATTTTACGACTGTTATTTCAGCCCCGGTATACAGCGCAATACTCAAACCAGAGAGCACGGTAATAACTGCCATCGACACCATCAACTGGCGACTGGTTTGCCATTGGCCGAGTGACAATTTAGACAACAGAAGCAGCACTTTGCCCGGTTGATTGGCGAGATTGATTAGATCACTACGCAGATACAACCAAGCGGTGGCCACCGCTAAAGCAGAAAAGATAGGAAGGAAGATAGCGCCTAAAGACATCCACGACCAAGAAGAGAGATACGGGTAAAAATGCCAAGCACGCCCCGGTTGATGCAGATCCCCCGTTAACGCAAGTGGTCCAACAATCGCACCGATGGCTAGAGTTAACACCAGTGCAGCGCGCAGACGATGGCTGGTATGAGATTCAAACAATAAGGCGATTAAAAATAGAATGGCCGCAGCATAAGCCGAACCGATATAGAAAAAATACTGCACCGCCCACGGTAGCCAAGCGATGGTCTGAGGTTGAACTAGTACTTCAGTAATGTTCATGCGCGCTCTCCTTGCGGATCATAAATCGCAGGCTGACCTTCGATGTGTTGGGTAAAACGTTCATTCATGCCAATGTAGAACACATGGGGTTTAGTCTCTTCATTGGGCTTAAGCACTTTAATATCGTCTCGGTGCTCATTCATCAAACGACTCACTGCACTGCTAGGATCATTGATGTCGCCAATCACGCGCGCCCCACCTACGCAGGTTTCCACACAAGCAGGTAACAAGCCATCTTCAAGACGGTGAGCACAGAAGGTGCATTTGTCGGCGGTCAGCGTTTCTTCATTGATAAAGCGCGCATCGTATGGACAAGCTTGAACACAGTAAGCACAAGCTACACAGCGGCTGTTATCCACCATTACGATGCCATCTTCACGTTGGTAAGTGGCTTGCACCGGACACACCGCGACACAAGGCGGGTTATCACAATGGTTACATAAACGCGGCAGCATAAAAGACTTCACTTCCTCAGTGATAGATGAGCCATCATCGAGCGTGACTTCATACTGTTTCACTGTGGTACGAAACTGACCAATCGGTGCTTGGTTTTCAATACTGCAACCCACAGTACATGCCTGACAGCCAACGCATTTGCGCAGATCCACCACCATCGCATAGCGCTTACCCACATGACCTTTTCTGTCTGGCTCATTGTTATTTCTAATCACCGTACCTGCGGTTGCGGTACCTATCCCTGCGATTGGAATAAGTGCCGCGCCTGCCGTTACCACACTGAGAAAACGACGTTTACTGGAATCCATACCTCACCTGCTAAGACTGATTAATGCTTGCTGGTATTTTCTTCCCTCCCCCCTATTTGCTGATATTGTGGATTTCCACATACCACCATCAATGTTGATCTAAAACAAATATAGAATCCCTCATGTTGCTGTTATCCTTCTATTCCAAATAAGAGGATAAAGAAGCCATTCATGAAAACAAAAATCATAAGCTTAGTTCGGTTGTGGATTGCGTTTGTCTTTCTTATCTCTGGCATTGCTTACGCGCAGATACAAAAGCATGCATTAGATTCACATACGGAATTTAAACCACAAATCGATGTGGGTGTATTGGCGACGCGTGGCCATTTGTATGCTTATCAACGTTGGCAGCCCACCATCGCATGGCTGAACCAACAAATCCCTCAAGTGAACTTAGTTCTCCACCCTCTTGATTTAGATGGCATGACGCAAGCGGTTGAACAGCAAAGCATGGATTTTGTTCTGACTAACCCCGGGCAGGCTGTGCGTTTAGGCCGTCAATATGCCCTCTCTTGGGTGGCAACACTCACCAGTCAAGCACCAGAATATTCTAACTATGGGATTGGTTCCTCTTTAATAGTTCGTGCTGACTCTCCCTACTTAACACTTGATGATGTGGCAGGCTTACCCATCGCCGCGGTATCTGAGAACGCTTTTGGTGGCTACCTCACGTTGCGCTACCAAGTGATAGAACAGGGACTTGACCCTAACGATTTCTTTTCTGATGTGCGTTATCTCGGTTTTCCTATCGACGCCAGTCTCTATCAACTGCGTGACCACAATATCGAGGCGGCGGTGGTACCTGCATGCCTTAAAGAGCACATGGAAAATGAAGGCTTGTTAGACAAAGGGCAATTACGTGTTCTCAACCCAATCAATGCACCGCAAAGCGAGTGTGTGGTTTCTACCCCTCTCTACCCCAATTGGTCATTGGCAAAAACTGAACGGGGCTCTTCTCAACTGGCCAAGCAAATTAGCCGCGCACTGCTGGCGATGCCCGAGAGTAGCCCGGCAGCGATTGCCGCTAGAGCATCGGGCTGGACATCCCCTGTGAGCTTACTATCGATTGACAAGCTCTATCAAGCCATGGATTTGCATCCACTCCAGCAACCATGGTGGAAACAAGCACTGCGTTGGCTAAGAACTCATCAAGAGTGGGCATGGGCACTGTTTTTGTTGGTCATCGTATTGAATATTTACCATTTCTGGTTGGAATATCGATTCAGTAAAAGCAAACACGCTTTAGAGAAAACCTTGCAGCGACTAAAAGAAAAAAGCGAGATGCTAGAGCACTCGCAACGCGTCGCGATTGTGGGAGAGTTGGGTAGCAGTTTGGCTCACGAGCTCAATCAACCGCTGGCAGCGATTCGCAACTACAGTGAAGGTGGGCTTTTACGTATGGCGAAAAATCGCCCCTATGAAGACATCGTCCCCGTACTGGAAAAAATCCAGCAGCAAGTTGAGCGCGCTGATGCGATTGTGTCTCGCCTACGCACCTTGATTAAAAAACGCAGTGTCGCAATAACAACCTTTAACTTAGAAGCGCTGATTTCAGATACTCTGGAGTTAATGCACTTCCGCCTGCAAAAACAAACGATTGAAGTTGTGCGCAGCACCGAAGGCCGTAGCCGACCTATCGAAGCGGATATTGTTGGCTTACAACAAGCCTTGGTTAATGTGATGAGCAACGCCATTGATGCCTGCGTGACACAGGCAGAACAGCATCCCGCGCCTTACTCAGGTAAGATTGCGATACATACAGATTTTCAAGCGCAGAACGTTTTTATTCGCATCATCGACAATGGTACCGGTTTACAACAAGACAACCCGACCGAAGCCTTTGTTAGCTCAAAACAAGAAGGATTGGGGTTAGGTTTATCGATTTGCCGAGATGTATTGGAAATGCATGGCGGAGAATTCGAAATACAATCTGTTGAACCACATGGTTGTATCGTTGAACTGACCTTGCCCTATCAGGCAGTCAAATCGTTAACCAAATGCGCCGCTGCGCCAAAAGAAAGCACCAAGGACAGATAGATGAGTGATAACCAATTGCCTGTGTACGTCGTTGACGACGATGAATCGGTACGTGATTCATTGGCATTTATGCTGGAGGAGTATGATTTTTGCGTCACTGCATTTGCTGATGGTCAGGCGTTTCTCGATGGTGTCGAGATTGAACAAGCGGGTTGTGTGATCCTCGATAGCAGAATGCCCAATTTACGTGGCCAACAAGTGCACCAAATTCTTAGTGAAGCCTGTAGCCCACTGGCGGTCATTTACCTCACTGGACATGGTGATGTGCCAATGGCTGTTGACGCAATGCAAGCTGGCGCGGTTAACTTTTTCCAAAAACCAGTAAAAGGGGGCGAGTTAGCACAAGCAATCTTAAAAGGACAAAGAGAGTCTGCCGCCAACTTAGACATCGCATTAGCGAAGAAAGCATATGAGTCACTCACCATTAGAGAAAAAGACATTCTGCGCTTGATCATTGTAGGAAAACGCAATATTCGCATCGCCGATGAACTGTGTATCGCCATGCGCACCGTAGAAGTTCACCGAGCGAATTTGCTGAAAAAATTCTCTGCCAAAACTGTTGCTGAGCTCGCTTACGCCTATGGGAAAATAGTTCAGTTCAAGTAAGGCTATAAAACATCAACTGAATTGGTAGATATTCAGGTAAACAACGATTATCAACTATACATTCATTTACTTGTAATATACTCAATCTGACTCAACCACTGAATAGCAAGCTCATCATAGT
>NZ_NDIM01000071.1:0-10391 GCF_002241375.1 Vibrio sp. V19_P1S1T109
AGACAGCCCCTTTGATAGGGGCTGTCTTATTTTCTTAACTGAATTTCTTTTTATTCGGCTTCGATGCCTTTTTCTTTGTAAAGGCGGCGGCATGCACGTCCATCGCTGTGGAAGAGATGGCAGCGATGCCCTGGAATACCAATTGTCAATGTATCACCTGTTTCAACGCCCAAAGTATCAGGCTGGCGGTAAATTACATCAGAATCAGAGCCTTTCAAGTTCATGTAGACTTGTGTTTCATTGCCGAGTTTCTCAACCATCATCACTTTGCCTTCAATTTTCGCGTCACCATCTTCAGCGCTCAGCAAGTGCTCTGGACGCACACCTAATGACATACGCTCGCCGCGAGTGATCGTGGTGCCATCGACCAAAATCCAAAATGAGGTTCCATTAGAGAGTTGAACTTTCACGCGTTCGGCTTCGACATCTTCGATGAATACGCTCATGAAGTTCATTTTAGGAGAACCGATGAAGCCTGCGACGAAACGATTTTCTGGGTAATGATACAACTCAAGTGGTTTGCCTACTTGTGATACGAAACCAGCATCCAAGACCACGATTTTGTCAGCCATTGTCATTGCTTCGACTTGATCATGGGTAACGTAAATCATAGTACAGCCCAATTTGCGTTGCAGTTTGGTTATCTCTGAACGCATCTGTACGCGCAGCGCTGCATCTAGGTTAGACAGCGGCTCATCAAGCAAAAAGACATTCGGTTGTGAGACTAAAGTACGCCCAATCGCGACACGCTGACGTTGGCCACCTGAAAGAGACTTAGGTTGACGTTCGAGCAAATGGCTGAGCTGGAGAATATCGGCGGCGTGCTCAACACGTTGCTCGATCTCCTTTTTATCGGCTTTGGCCAACTTTAGGCCAAAAGACATGTTGTCGAAAAGATTAAGGTGCGGGTAGAGCGCATAGGATTGAAATACCATGCCGACGCCACGTTTAGAAGGTTCAACATCATTCATTCGCTTATCGCCAATAAACAAGTCACCCGAGGTGATATCTTCTAGGCCTGCTATGCAACGCAGTAGGGTGGATTTCCCACAACCTGACGGACCGACAAAGACGACAAATTCGCCTTCTTGAATTTCTAAGTCGACATTTTTAGAAATTAATACATCACCGTATGCTTTACATACATTTTTTAACGTGACACTCGCCATAGAGCTCGTCCTCGATCAATATTTTTTATAAATCACTGCCCATCATTATATGAGTTTTCTTGCAGGCAATGACAGCAGGAATTGGGTAAGGTGGTTAATAATGTAAGAAAAAGGGTGATGTCTTCAAATTAAGGGAGTTTGAAGAAAGCATCACCCATCCATGCCAATGATTTAGTTCACTTCCCCTGCACATTGAGCGTCTCCCCCGTTATAAAATCAATTACCACGAACGCTCATTTATGACAGCAAACCAATCTAGCGATGTAAGCCAGTAAACGATGAGTTACTGGAAAAGGCTCTTACTATCCACTCTGGGATGACTGTATTTTGTGTGATGTGTGTGTTTGATACATCCTCCTAATTGAGTTTTTTATAGGGGGGAGTAGCGATGGATGTGATGGAGGAGGGGTTTAAGGGCTGAGTTAGATCCAGTTCAAATAATTAATGGCTGTTAAGTGGAAGCATGTCACAAAAAGGTATTTTTTTGTGATTGAGCTCTCTAACCTTGAGCGATGATGATCACGAAAATAGTCCATAATATCGAGGGCGTAGGGCGTAGGAGGATGAGTCAAGTTAGGTTTTCTCTGATTATATATGACGAAATACGGCGAAACCTGTTGGTGAGCCCTACAACACAAAAATAAAAAGGATATGAACATGAAAAACGCCCTAAGCACAGTCGCGCTAAGTACTCTAGTTGCTCTTGGTTCGTTTGGTGCACATGCTGCTATTGAAGAAGGACAACTCACCATTTGGATTAATGGTGATAAAGGCTATAACGGTTTGGCTGAAGTGGGTAAGAAATTTGAGGCGGACACGGGTATCAAAGTGACCGTGGCTCACCCTGACGCACTTCAAGATAAATTCCCACAAACCGCAGCAACGGGTGATGGACCTGATATTGTGTTCTGGGCTCATGACCGTTTTGGTGGTTATGCAGAAGCTGGCTTGCTGGCTGAAATTAAACCTTCAAAAGCGATTCAAGAGGGTATCGTGGATTTTGCCTGGGATGCGGTGAAATACAACGGTAAAATCATCGGCTACCCAGTCGCGGTAGAATCCTTGTCTCTCATCTATAACAAAGATCTTGTGCCAAACCCACCGAAAAGCTGGGAAGAAGTGGAAGCGTTGAACGCCAAACTTAAGAAAGAGGGCAAAACGGCCATCATGTGGAACTTGAAAGAACCGTATTTCACATGGCCTCTTATGGCGGCTGATGGCGGTTACGCATTCAAATACACGATTGATGGCTATGATGTGAAAGATGCGGGTATCGCGAATAAAGGCGTAAAAGACGCGATGAACTTCGTGAAAGGCTTAGTGGACAAAGGCGTGATCTCTCCGGATATGGACTACTCTGTTTCTGAAGCTGCGTTTAACCAAGGTAAAACGGCAATGACGATCAACGGTCCGTGGGCTTGGGGCAACATTGAAAAATCAGGCATTAACTACGGTGTGACGACATTACCGAAATTTAACGGGCAATCTTCCAAGCCGTTCGTGGGCGTATTGACGGCTGGTATCAGCACCGCTTCTCCAAATAAAGATCTCGCGATTGAGTTTATCGAAAACTACTTACTCACCAATGATGGTCTGCGCATGGTCAATAATGATAAACCTCTTGGCGCGGTGGCTCTTAACTCTTTCCAACGTGAGCTTGATGCAGATACACGCATCGCCGCGACAATGGATAACGCAATGAATGGCGAAATTATGCCGAACATCCCTCAGATGAATGCATTTTGGGGCAGCGCGAAAAGTGCAATTATCAATATTGTAGATGGCCGCCAAACTGTCGATGCCGCACTGGCTGATGCAGAAAAACAAATGACTAAATAATTCGGTTTTGGTCCAGCCCTTAAGGAGAGGGTAACCTCTCCTTCATTTTACGTTTATATCGCTAGCAGGTTCTTCTATGCAGTCAGTTCAAGGTACAGATGTTTTGTCAGCACCCGAAACGGCACTTCCTTCCAGTAAAAATGTGCTCATTAAATGGGCATTATTAGGTACGGTTGGTATCGTTAACGGTTACGCCACTATTCTTATGTATTCTCGCGGTGAGCTCGCCTTTGCGCTGCTTACTCTCATTCTTACCGCTCTGGCCCTTTATATTTTCGGCAGTAAACATACTTACGCACACCGCTATATTTATCCGGGTATCGCGGGAATGATCTTATTCATCCTCTTTCCTTTGGCCTACACCGTTGGTCTGGCTTTTACTAACTACAGTGCTAAAAACCAACTCTCTTTAGAACGTGCACAAACCGTGCTGTTGGATCGAACTTATCAGGGCGGGGAAAGCTATCCTTTCACTCTATACAAAACGGAAAGTGGTTATCGAATTGCAATCGAAGATGGAGAGCAGACGCTCGCTACCGACGTGTTTTCCTTAAATGGCTTATCGGTGACCGATATGGACCTTCAACCTATTGAGGGTATTGAGGGCACCAAAGAGCCGATTAAAACCATTATTAATCACCGTGCTACGTTGAGCTCAATTGATCTGCATTTCCCTAGTGGTGAAGATGTACGCATGAGTGGCTTGCGCAAGTTTGCCGCCGTATCGCCGCTTTACACCATGCAAGATGATGGCGAAACGCTGGTCAATAATCAAACAGGCGAAATACTACGGCCGAATATGGATGTTGGCTTTTATCAACCAGTGGACGAAAGTGGTCAATTTATCGGTTCGACAGTATCGCCTGGTTTTGTGGTGAAAATTGGCACACATAACTTTGAGCGTGTATGGAAAGATGACGGTATTAAAGAGCCTTTCATCAATATTTTTATCTGGACGGTCGTTTTCTCAACCTTAACCGTGATTTTCACTCTTATGATAGGGTTAGTGTTGGCTAGTGTTGTGCAATGGGAAGAGCTTAAAGGCCGCGCCGTTTACCGAGTGCTATTAATCCTGCCTTATGCTGTTCCTGCCTTTATTTCTATTTTGATCTTCAAAGGCTTGTTCAACCAAAGCTTTGGTGAGATCAATATGGTGCTCAACAGTATTTTTGGCATTAGTCCTAGCTGGTTCTCAGATCCCTTTCTCGCTAAAAGTATGGTGCTGATCGTCAATACTTGGCTTGGTTTTCCTTACATGATGATTTTGTGTATGGGTCTTTTGAAAGCGATTCCAGAGGATTTATATGAAGCATCGGCGATTGATGGTGCAGGTTTTTTACACAACTTTACCCGTATCACATTGCCGCTCATGATCAAACCAATGACTCCGTTACTTATTGCGAGCTTTGCATTTAACTTTAACAACTTTGTGATGATTCAACTTCTGACACAAGGTGGCCCGAATATGATTGGTACTTCAGAGCCAGCCGGTTACACCGATTTACTCGTAAGCTATACCTATCGTATTGCGTTTGAAGGAGCTGGTGGTCAAGACTTCGGTTTGGCTAGTGCCATCGCAACCTTGATCTTCTTACTGGTTGGTGGGTTAGCACTACTCAACTTACGTTTTACGAAGCTGTCACAGAATTAAGGAGTAATCGTTATGGCGATGGTACAAGGTCAATCTCTCAAATATCGCTTATGGGCGACTCATGTTGCTCTGTGGGCATTTTTATCGCTGATCATTTTTCCACTATTGATGGTCATTGCGATTTCATTTCGTGAAGGGAACTTTGCCACGGGCAGTTTGATCCCAGATAATCCCTCTCTAGAACACTGGAAATTGGCATTAGGTTTTGCCGTCACTAATGCTGATGGCTCTGTTACACCGCCGCCATTTCCGGTTCTGACTTGGTTATGGAATTCAGTGAAAGTAGCAGGCATTACTTCAGTGCTCATTGTGGCCCTATCGACAACATCTGCTTATGCCTTTGCGCGCATGCGTTTTAAAGGTAAAGACACCATCCTAAAAGCGATGATGATTTTTCAAATGTTCCCAGCGGTACTGGCACTGGTTGCGATGTATGCACTGTTTGACAAATTAGGTCAATACATCCCATTTCTTGGCTTAAATACGCATGGTGGTTTAATTTTCTCCTACCTAGGTGGTATCGCACTGCACGTATGGACGATCAAAGGCTATTTTGAAACGATAGATAACTCATTAGAAGAAGCGGCTGCTTTAGATGGAGCTACACCATGGCAAGCCTTTAGACTGGTGCTGCTACCACTCTCTGTGCCGATTCTTGCGGTTGTGTTTATTCTCTCGTTTATTGGGGTGGTTGGTGAAGTACCAGTGGCATCTTTGCTACTTTCTGATGTAAACTCATATACATTAGCGGTGGGTATGCAGCAGTATCTTTATCCTCAGAACTATTTGTGGGGAGATTTTGCAGCAGCAGCAGTGTTGTCTGCTTTACCTATCACTGTCGTATTTTTGCTTGCACAGCGCTGGTTAGTCGGAGGACTTACGGCCGGTGGTGTGAAAGGATAATAACGATAGGGCGACCGTGAGGTCGCCCATATTGTATTAGCTTAACGTATTTGGTTTGGCCGCCGATCAGTTAAGTAATATGCAAATCTGGCGTTACGCATAGCTGGCTGTTAGCTTTATTCCTTACTATCCAACAAACTAACAGTTTTTGTAACCAGGACCCGAGCATTGCTTGGGTTTTTTTATACCTGTACTAAAGGGTGCTATTGGTAACGCGCATGCAGTATATGATGAATTGAATGTCTCAAAAGTGAAATGGTGTTTGGATGCGACCCACATCTGAAATCTTTGTGTAACGTCGTAAAGGAAGGCTAAAAAATTAGAACTCACGGCTAGAAGGGGCGCAGCCTAAGTATTGCAAAAGGACATATAAGCTCTCTTGCTGCAGCGCAACGCGGCGAAACAAATCGGCGAAGGTGTCATCTCCGCCAAAGCAGGCACGGATATAGTGGTTAATTTCTTGGGGTTGGTAACCTTCAACGTAAAGCGTTCGGACCCAGTGATACTCAATTGACTTTGGGTCGACTAACGTCGATTCGCTCAAGGTAATCTCTCTGAGAGTCAAAGTCTTTTCCTATCATCGATGCAAAATTTCAGAGGGCTCGATTTAAGCAGATAAAGATGAAGAAAAAATGACAACTGAGCGTATCATGGGTGGTTATTTTAAGTACTTAACGTGAGCTTCCATCTCTTCTCCTATCTCTTTACGCATGTTCATTAAGCGTATCGCTGATTGGCGTAGGGCAATATCTTCTGCTGTTTGCGGCACCCATTCGGGTATAGGGGTGGGCTTGCCTTGCCCATCGACAGCCACCATGATGACAATACAATGGGTAGTCAGCTGGTTTTTCAACTCTTTTGGATCGCTCGCTTGCACATCAATGGCAATATGCATTGAGCTCGTTCCCGTATAAATGACTTTTGCGCTGACTTCAACGAGGTTCCCTACGTGGATAGGAGCGACAAAGCGGATCCCTCCCGCATAAGCGGTGATGCAATATTTACCACTCCAGCCTGCAGAGCACGCATAGGCCGCTAGATCTATCCATTTCATGACAGCGCCACCGTGGACTTTACCACCGAAATTCACATCACCGGGCTCTGCTAAAAAACGCAAAGTTATTGCACGTTGGCCACTACTCATTGGGGAATCCTTGTTTTTTATTAACGGAATCATAAATAACAAAGCGTTAACCAAACTGCAATATTATTTTGAATGCAGCAGATATAAAAAATCCTCTTAGTTGCCTAAGAGGATTTTTAAAGCCGAGCGGTACGAGTTATTTACTTTATGTTGTACCTTATTGAGCCAACTGAGCGTTAGTTATTCAGTTGCGTTAATAATAGTTTAAACAGTATTTCGACGTAACTGTTCGATCGAACAGGTTCTATCTCTGATGAGATTGTTTAGCGTGATTTCTCCAATAACCTAAGGAGAAGTCACATGACTATTTCAATTTATTCACATACCTTTCAAAGTGTCCCTCAAGCTGATTATGTGTCATTGCTGAAGTTACGCTATAAGGTTTTTTCGCAACGCTTGCAGTGGGAGCTAAAAACAAATCGAGAAATGGAGACTGATGAGTACGACGTTCCAGAAGCACACTATTTGTATGCCAAAGAGGAACAGGGTCATTTAGTGGGGTGTTGGCGAATTTTGCCAACGACGTCGCGTTATATGCTTAAAGATACTTTTTCGGAATTACTCGGTGTGCAGCAAGCACCCAAAGCAAAGGAGATTTATGAGCTGAGTCGTTTTGCGGTCGATAAAGATCATTCGGCGCAATTGGGCGGCGTGAGTAATGTTACGCTGCAGATGTTTCAGTCGCTGTATCATCACGCCCAGCAATATCACATCAATGCCTATGTAACGGTCACATCGGCCAGTGTGGAAAAATTGATTAAGCGGATGGGGATCCCATGCGAAAGACTCGGTGATAAAAAAGTGCATCTTTTGGGAAGTACACGTTCTGTCGCTTTGCATATTCCAATGAATGAAGCATATCGTGCAAGTGTCAATGCATAAGCCTTATAAATAGGGATTGATATAGCCACCTAAAATAGCTTTAGTGATCGCTTGGTAGCGATTCGTCGCGCCAAGCTTTTTACAAGCATTACTGAAATGGAACTTCACGGTACGTTCTGACGTATTAATAATCGTGGCAATTTCCCAAGCGCTTTTGCCTTCGGCCGCCCAAGCTAAGCATTGTACTTCACGTGCGGTGAGCACCGCTCTCGGTTTTGCGTCTTTATGGTAACGGGTGATGTTGCCAATATTATGAGCCAGTAACGGTACAATGAGCTGTGAAGTATGGATACTTTGTTGATTCAAATCGTAAGACTTGGTATCTGAGGTTGCAAAACTTATCATGCCAAATTCCCCCCTAAGTCCATGGATTGGAATACTAAATCCCGCTTTGAGTCCATTGCAACGCGCCTCTTCGAAAATGACTCGTCCATCATCATTGACCCGCTTAGCGTCATCCCAGCGAATGGGCAAAAAATTGGTAATGCTGTATTTGACAATTGGATCGATATGCATGAAGCCTGATTCATCATATTGCTGTCGCCAGCTATTGGGGTAATTGTCCGTGACAAGCGTTTCACTAGTTTTTAACGTGGGTTGAAAAGAGAGGCCAAAGAGGAAAAATTCATGATCAATTAAGTTATTGAGCCCATTGAGTACATTTTCCAAATCACCGTGGCTAGTGATTTGTTGGTTCTCTTGGATCAGTCTCAGAATTTTGTACATAAGCCGAAAGTTCTAGATTGCGTCGTACTATATTGGCATTTATATCAAAAAAAACCGTAACAGTACGAGCAAATAATGAAATAGTTTATCTATTTGGCGGGAAAATCTAGTTCAAATGTCGGTTTTGGCCGCAATCTATCTATACCACCTGAATGGTTACTTCATTTTCACGAGCGAATGCATCAATTTCTTCTGGTGGTTGAGCATTGGTAATGATCAAATCTACATCGGCAATTGTGCCTAGCTTCACCATGGCATTACGCCCGAATTTACTGTGGTCGACACCGAGATAAACACAGCGACTATTTTCGATGATCGCCCGTTTGACTCTCACTTCGTGATAATCGAAATCTAAAAGTGAGCCATCATAGTCAATGCCGCTAATCCCTAAAATACCGAAATCGAGACGAAATTGTGAAATGAAATCCAAAGTGGCTTCACCCGTCACGCCACCGTCTTTATTGCGCACTTCACCGCCCGCTAAGATGACATTGAAATCCGGTTTGGCCATTAAAATCGTCGCCACGTTAATGTTGTTGGTGACAATGCGCAGATTTTCGTGATTGAGCATTAATGCCCGAGCGATAGCTTCAGGTGTCGTGCCTATGTCGATAAAGAGCGTTGCGCCATCGGGAATGTGTTTGACTAGCTCGGCAGCCACTTTCTCTTTTTCTTGCTGATAAGTTACTTGGCGAGTGTGGTAAGAGGAGTTTTCAGAACTAGACGCGATGGTAGCGCCGCCGTGATTGCGTCGTAACTTATTGGCATCTGCAAGTTCGTTGAGATCTCGGCGGATGGTTTGTGGGCTGACATTGAATCGCTCGACTAAATCATCGGTACTCACAAATCCGTGTGTTTGAACTAATTCGATAATTTCTTGATGGCGTTTAACTGCTTTCACCTTAAATATCCTTATTCATTGAAGCTTAAATAGGTCAATACCTTGAATGCTTACTGTGCGTAAGGCACTACGACTTTGTGAGTGTACGGTTTAATCGACCAAATTCAATCATTAGTGAATGGGATACGCGAGTATTTGCTCGTTTTAAGTGATAATTCACATTAAACGAACATTATAGGCTCTTTATGGAACATAGTTATGTTTCTTGGAATGTGGCACATTGATTCCGTCCAGCGAGCTTGGCTTTATAAAGTGCTTTGTCTGAGCGGCGATAAATTTCGAAAAAATCGGCATCGTTGCCCGCAATTTCAGAGATACCGCAACTGATACTAAAGTGTGCGCCGTTGTCAAAAAATGCGTATGCATAAAATTCTTTACGTAAACGATCTGCCACTTGAAAGGCCTCATGCGCATTGGCCTTATGCAGAACAATCAGAAACTCTTCACCACCAATTCTACCGCAGGCGTCGCCATGGCGTGTGTGCTTTCTCGCCATCTCTGCTAACTGCCAAATCACGTCATCTCCTCGCTGGTGGCCATAGGTGTCGTTTACTAACTTGAAGTTGTCGATATCAATGGCAATACAACTTATCGGATAATGATCACGCTGAGCCAACGTAAATTCATTGCACGCTTCCCGCCACAGCTTGCGGCGATTGTAGAGCTGCGTTAAGTCATCGGTATTGGCCAGAGTGTGTAGTTGCTCTCGCAGTTCGACAATATCGGTAATCTCAGTAGAAACACCGATAAGGCCAATCACTTCACCGGTTTGTGTACTTAGAATAGGTTTCTTTATGGCGCGGTAGACGCGTACTTTGGTATCCAATTTTGCTTGTGCACGTTCTTCACTGATGAAAGGCTGTTTGGTATCAAATACCATTTGATCGCTGTGTAAAATATCGGCGAGTAGGTCATCTTGAAAAAAATCATGATCAGTTTTGCCTCTGAGTTCTTCCAAAGTTGTGCCAAACAGTTTAAGTGTTAGCTGATTTGCATACAGATACTCACCTTGGCGGTTTTTTACGAATACGTATGAACCGAGCTCGTTGAGAACAAGCTCATGCAAGGCAAACAAATTATTGCTATACACATCTTCGATGTTATCAAGAATCATTATCTGGCCACCAAATTTGCTAGGTTGCCTAACGGATCTGACGTAAAGGATCCCTCAATACA